>CAYFTJ010000014.1:32047-36674 GCA_964346155.1 uncultured Oscillospiraceae bacterium | reverse complement strand
ATATAGATTTAATACAATATCTTTTTCGGTCAGGGGAAGGTTTGTCTGTGCGATTACTTCTGAGACAATACCAGCCGTTGGGCTAAGAAACACAGGATTATCCAGGAGTAACTGAAGATTATTCAGCCTTTGAACGATCTCTTCTCTTTCTTGCAGCGCTTGTTGGTATTCTAAAGAAGGATCCGCATTGGCTACTTTAACAAGAACCGTGTTTCTGGTGACAGAGGTATTTACCTTCACCGGAACACTGCTCACTACGCCATCTATATCTGTGTATAGATAATATGGCTGATTTATTTGTGCCTGGCCTTCGCCGATGACGACACTGTTCAGGGTTACTTGTACTGTTTCATCGATTAGCGCTTTTGCATCAGAAAAAGTAATCAGCACGTTACCATCACTCAAAAGGCGCGCTACCGTACCTGTGTAGCTTACAGTCCCCACCTTTACCCGCACTTCCTGTCCTAAAGAAAGTGTGGCGGTTGGAACGATACTCACTTGCATCAGGCCGTTGGTTGAAAGGATAGCTAACGGGGCATCTTGTAGGGTTTGTTGCACCATTTGACCGGACTCTATGTTGATTGCTTTGAGCACGCCTTCTATGACTGGTTTAATGTTTTGATTAGGTTTTTGCTGGCCAAGCAATGTTAGTATCGTTTCGTCCTGAGCGGTAAGGGTAGCTTCCACTTCTTCAATGGTTTCTTCAAGGGCTTGGGTATAGAGTGCCAAGTGTTAGGGGGAGAGCCCCAATGTTTCTTTCCCTTTCCAGCAAGATGGCGCCCAGCACAACAAGGCCGATTGCCGCAAGGTACAGAAATATGGATAACAACAGGATGGGTAAACCTGCTCTGGCTTTGAGTTGCTTTTCCTTCATAAGTCAGGCCTCCTTATTCTTAATTTTTCAGTATAGATACTTACACTAACTATGTATATAGTATATCGAGTGAATATTCGGTTTTAGTACAAAGCATGTAAAATTCTGATAAATTCAGTATGAATTAAGGCATTAATGTTTGAATGATTAGTTCACAGACGCATGTGTTGTTTTAGAAAACCAAATACAGGTAAGCGCCTTTCAGTTTCTGTGCTTCATAATAATTGCTGTGGTTTCGTTGATAAATAAAGATGAATTATTCCTTGCCAAGGGCGTAATACGTGAAAGCGTAGCGAGGGTTTATTCTTCCTTCTCTTCCGAAAGGGGCTGTAGCTGTTTGGGGAGTTTTGCTAAAGCCCCTTTTTTAATTTGATTGGGTTTCATACAAAAGACCCCCGAATTGCTTCAGGGGTCCTAAGTCGTTAGGGATTAGCCTTGGTTTTCACCGCGGCGGCGGGGCTTTTTCACTTCGCCTTCTGCCTTGGGAGCTTCGGGCTTGGGGGCTTCCGCCTTGGGTGTTTCGGGTTTGGCCGTTTCCGCTACGGGCGCCGTGGGTTTGGTCACATCGGCCCTGGGGGCTTCTTGGGGCTTGGGCGCTTCCGCCGGGGCCTTGGGGGCTTCGGGTTTGGCTGCCTGCTGCCCGGTCGGGGGCGTTTGCTGCTTGACCGTTTGCTCGCCTGTGGGGGTCGCGGGGCGCTGGGGCCTGTACTCTACCGTGCCTTGGGGGGCTGGGCCCTGTACCAGCGGGCGGGTTTGGCCCGGTTGTCCCGGCTGTCCTTGCGGGGAACGATAGGGAGCGTACTGCGCCGTGCCCTGAGTGGGCGGCGGGGTGGGCCATTGTCCTTGCTGCCCCGGTTGTCCCGGTTGTCCGGGCTGTCCCTGCTGGGGGCGATAGGGGGTGTATTGCGTTGTGCCCTGAGGCGCGGGGCCTGTCTGTCCCGGTTGACCCGGCTGGCCGGGCTGCCCCGGTGTGGGGCGGAAGGGAGCGTACTGCGCCGTGCCCTGTGTGGGCGGTGTGCCCGGCCTTGGCCCTTGCTGCCCCGGTTGTCCGGACGCGGGCGGCGCGGCGGGCTTGGTTATCGGGCCCTGGGGCGGGGTCTGCTGCATCTGTCTTCGCTGGACGCTGCGCTCCGCCTGGCGGCGCTGGTTTTGCCGATAGAGATAGTAGGCGTAGTATCCGCCGCCGCCCAAAATGGATAGAAGGGCGATAGCCAGCAGGCCCGTCGGGAAGGACGAAGTCTTGGCCACTTCCTGGGTGGAAAGGGGATCAATGGTCACATCGGGTGAAGCTTCGGGCGACACCGAGGGCGACGCGCTGGGCGAAACGGTGGCGGTGTAGATGGCCTCCACATTGGGGGTGGGGGTAAAGATGGGGTTGAAAGGTTCGTAGCTGGTCTGCGCCAGGGCAGGGTTCTTCCAGACGACGCTGTTATAGTCTTCAAGGCTGGTCATCTGCTGGGTGGGGTTTTGGCCCACGGGCACAGTCTGGGTGTTGGCGTTGAGGTAGTCGCTTGATTGCAGGAAGCCCGACAGCTGGCTGATGGGAAGCATGGTAAAGTACTTGCCCATGACATAGCCTTCGGTACCCGCCTGGTTGATGTGGTACCAGGTTTGCCCATCCTGGCCTGTGGTGGAGCCAAGCACCAGGGCAAAGGCGTTCTTGCGCATCATTTTCAGGTAAGCGGAGTTTGTCGAGGCGTCCTTTCTCAGGCGCACATTATCGGTATTGACATAGCCGTAGCTGGACAGGCTCTCGCTTGTCAGCTGGGCGGGAGGCGTAATCACGGGGCCCGGCGTTGTGTGCAGGGTGGCCAGGTAATCGGCCTCCTCCTGGGGGGAGAGCATGCGCACCTGGTCGGCGCGGATAAAGCCGTACTGGTTCTTGTAGCGGGTCAGGTGCCAGATGTTGGCGTCGTCTGATTCCTGGCCCAGCACTTCCACGATTTCGCTCACGCCGATGGTCTGCACGATGTTGGCCACGGTGGAGTAGTAGTTGCGCATGGCAACACCTGAGCCCAGCGTCACCGCGTAGCCCTTTTGCTGCTGCAGGATAGGCTTAGTGGTGGGGGCGGGCGTTTGCTTTAGCTGATCCAGATACATCTGCGCTTCGGTCTGGTTGATGCGGCGCAGCGCCGAATCCAGCACATAGCCGCTTTGATTTAAGGCAAGGGCTTCCACACGGTCCCATTGGACGCCTTCCACCACCGCCTGGCCGCTGATTAACACCAGAGAGCCCTGGGGCAGGGTGGCCAGCACGTATTCGTTCTTGCTGCTGGCGCCGGTGCGCAGCTCGGTCTGCACGATGGTGAGGGCATAGCCCCGGTAGCTGTCGGGGGTAGCCGTTGCGGGCGCGGGGGTGTCGGTTACGGGAACATCGGTGGCCGGCACAGGCGTTTGGGTGGCCGGCGCCGGGGTGTCGGTCGCGCCCGGCGCAGGGGGCAGGGTGCGGATGGGCGCGGGCGAAGGCAGGCTCTGCTGCAGGGCGTCGGACTCTTCCCGGCTTAAGAGCAAAACGAAATTGGCCATGATAAAGCCTTCGGTGCCGTTGTAGTTGACGGCGTACCATTGCTCGCCGTTTTCGGTCTGCTGTTGGTAAACAAAGAGGGGCGTGTCTTTCTTAAGCTGCGCCAATTGCTTGCCCTGGGTGGACGGCCTGTCCCTAAAGTTGGTGCCGCCCTTGGCGATCTTGGCCCAGACATTCAGGGCGACGCCGTCAGCGACGGGCGTGGGCGCCACGGTAGGCGTGGGCACAGGCGTGTCGGTGGGCTTTACCGTGGGGGTGGGTGTTTCAGGCACGGGCTTGGCGCGGTAGACAAAGGTTACGGTGGCGCTTGACAGGTTGCCATCGGCGCTTAAGGTAACGGTCTGGGTCTGGGGGGACACCAGGTCGTAGCCGCTTAAATCCTTTTGCGGATTGGGGCTGATGGCCCTTTCGCCCGTGCCGACGGTTACGGTGGTGGCGGGGGCAAGGTCAATGCCCGTTTCGTCCCGGTAGAGCACCTGGACGGTGGCGGTGCGGTCCACGCTTAAATCGGTAAAGACAAACACCACTTCGGCGGGGCTGGCGTTGCCCTGGTCATCCACTGTGATATTTACATGGTCGGCGCCCGTAATCTGGTAGCGAGCGTTTGAGATGAGGTTCCAGTCCACCGTCACCAGGTTTTCTTTGCCCTGGGTAGCTGTATAGGACAGGCTCTGCAAGGGGTTGCCAAACTGGTCCCGGTAGCTAATGGGCACGATGGCAATCTTGGGCGCGGGCTCCTCGGTCACTTCGGGAGCCGGCTCCTGGGTGACAACGGGGGTATAGAGAATGGTAAAGGTGTCCTGGTTGGGAATGCCGTTTGCGTCCACCACGATGGTAATTTCCGTGGGTTCGTGGGTGTAGCCTTCAATGGTGGGCATGGGTTCTACCTGTGTTTGCCCGGCGGCCACGGTAAAAATATAGGGCGTGGCAAGCTCCCGGTCGTTTGAGGTATCGACAAAGCGCACGGTCACCGTCGCCGGCGGAACAGGCTCGGGTGTCGGCTCCTCGGTAGGTTCGGGGGTGGCGATAGCGGTGTAGTAAATATCGAATACTTCCTGATTAGGTATGCCGTTTGCGTCAACGATTACGGTAATTTCCGCTGGATCGTGGGTATAGCCTTCCATGGCGGGCATGGTGAAGGTCTGGGTCTGCCCAGCCTCCACGGTGATGGTTTGGGCGCCGGATATTTCAAGCATTGTAGCGGTGTCGATAAAGCGCACGGTCACCGT
>CAYFTJ010000014.1:0-31947 GCA_964346155.1 uncultured Oscillospiraceae bacterium | reverse complement strand
GGGCGCCGGATATTTCAAGCATTGTAGCGGTGTCGATAAAGCGCACGGTCACCGTCGCCGGCGGAACAGGCTCAGGTGTCGGTTCCTCGGTAGGTTCGGGGGTGGCGATAGCGGTGTAGTAAATATCGAATACTTCCTGATTAGGTATGCCGTTTGCGTCAACGATTACGGTAATTTCCGCTGGATCGTGGGTATAGCCTTCCATGGCGGGCATGGTGAAGGTCTGGGTCTGCCCAGCCTCCACGGTGATGGTTTGGGCGCCGGATATTTCAAGCATTGTAGCGGTGTCGATAAAGCGCACGGTCACCGTTGCCGGGGGAACAGGCTCAGGCGTCGGTTCCTCGGTAGGCTCAGGGGTGGGTTCGGCGGTCACGACGGGCGCGTCGGGCACCTGGGCGACTGTAGAAAAGTACAGGCTAAATTCCGCGATGGGCGATCCCTGGGCGTTATAACCCATGAAGGTAACGGGCAGCTGGTCAGTGAGGCTTGTGCCCGCGTCCACGGCGCCAAGGGCGCTGAGTGGGAAACCGTCAATGGAAAAGCCGCCCACGTACTGACCCGTCATGTCGGTTAAAACAATGACGGCATCGGGCGCCTGCAGGGCATCGGGGGGAAGGTACAGCCAATAGGCGCTTTCATAGCCTTCGTAAAATACGGTGGTGGCCGTAGCGCTCTGGGTCTGGCCCTGCGCGTCTGTCCAGGTAACGGTAATGTTAATGGGCAGGAAGGGCTCGGCAAGAGATAGGACGGGGGAGAGAGTCAGAAGCAATGCCAGCGCGATGGCAAGCACGCGATGTTTCAACCTGCTGTTGGCACGAACCATGGTTTTTGCCTCCTTGTTGAGTATTCGTTACAATTGTATTACATCGGCCATCCTTTGTCAATGAATGTTTGCCCCGCCAAGGCCGATTTTACCCTTTCTTGACAAGCTTTCCCCCAACCAGTAGAATGAAGACAATTCCTGAAAGGAGTGTTGTTTGAGTGATAGCACAATTAACGATGGACAAGCTGGTCGCCCTGTGCAAGGTGCGCGGCTTTGTCTTTGCAGGCAGCGAAATTTACGGCGGCCTGGCCAATACCTGGGACTATGGTCCCTTGGGTGTGGAACTGAAAAATAACGTCAAAAAAGCCTGGTGGAAAAAGTTCGTGCAACAATCGCCCACCAACGTCGGCCTTGACGCGGCCATTTTAATGAACCGCAACGTCTGGGTGGCTTCCGGCCACGTAGGCACCTTTAACGACCCGTTAATCGACTGCAAGGCCTGTAAATCCAGGTTCCGCGCCGATAATTTAATCGAGGACTGGGCCAAGGAAAACAAGGTTCAGCTGAATATCGAAGGGCTCAAGGATGAACAGCTTGAAGCAGTCATCAAGGAGCATTCAATCCCCTGCCCCAAGTGCGGCAAGCAGGACTTTACAGGCATCCGCAAATTTAACCTCATGTTCAAAACCCACCAGGGCGTGACCGAGGATTCGGGGACCGAACTGTACCTGCGCCCCGAAACGGCCCAGGGCATTTTTGTCAACTTTAAAAACTGCGTGCGCTCCACCCGCCGCAAGCTCCCCATGGGCATCGGCCAAATCGGCAAATCGTTCCGCAACGAAATCACCCCCGGCAACTTTATTTTCAGAACCCGTGAATTTGAGCAGATGGAGCTGCAATTTTTCTGCAAGCCGGGCGAGGATGAGCAGTGGTTTGACTACTGGCGCAATTTCGCCAAAGAGTGGCTGCTATCCCTTGGCATCAAGGAAGAAAACCTGCGTACCCGGGACCACAAAAAAGAGGAGCTTGCCCACTACGCCAAGGCGACCACCGACTTTGAAATCCTCTTCCCCTTTGGCTGGGGCGAACTGTGGGGCGTTGCCAACCGCACCGACTACGACTTAAAAGCCCATCAAGAGCATTCGGGCGAGAACCTGGAATACATCGACCCCGTGACCAATGAGCGCTATATTCCCTACGTAATTGAGCCTTCCCTGGGCGTTGACCGCATGGTGCTGGCTTTCCTCTCAAACGCTTATGAGGAAGAGGAGCTGGAAAACGACAGCCGCGTGGTACTCCGTCTGCATCCCGCCCTCGCGCCCTTCAAGGCTTGCGTGCTGCCGCTTCAGAAAAACAAGCTGGGCGCCAAGGCGCAGGAAGTGTATACCATGCTGTCTTCCTACTTTATGGTGGACTACGACGATTCGGGCTCCATCGGGCGCCGCTACCGCCGCCAGGACGAGATCGGAACGCCGCTTTGCGTGACCATCGACTTTGAAACCGAGGAAACGGGCACCGTGACCGTGCGCCACCGCGACAGCATGGAACAGGACCGCGTGGCCATTGGCGACCTGAAAGACTACATCGAAAAAATCATCCACTTTTAACTTGACCGACTAAACAGGGAGGAATCCATGTCTGAACATCATAATACGCCTACTCCCACCCCTCCGCGCAGGCGCAGGGGCCAGGCAGGCAGTCAGCAGCCTCAGCAGCCGCAGATGAACGTGTACCGCCCCGGTCTTCGGCCTGACCCGCCGGAGCCTCAGCGTCCGGTGGTCAACCGCTATGAGCCGCCCGCGAATGGCGGCTACCCCCAGGGACAGTCCGGCGGCTACGTTCCGCCGCCTTACAGGCCCCAGGAGCCCCCGCATAAAGAGCCGCCCAAGTGGCCCTTTTTCCTGGCGGGCTTTGTAGGCTTTGTTCTGCTGGTGATGATCGGGCTTTATGCCCTGGTGCCGGAAAATCAAACCGGTATTTTGGGCACCGTTCGTAAGCCTGTAGCCAGCCTCATTGACGGCATCATGGGCAACAAAAAGGTAGAGATGCCCCACATCATCAAGTTTGAAACGGTGGAGCCCTTTGCCCTGATTGGCGAAAAGACCGTCTTTACCATCACCACCGATACGGCGGTGGACGCCATCAAGCTGCAGGACGCAAACGGCAACGAGCTTGCCGCTGTGTACAACGTCATGAACGCCCCCGACAACACTTTGTGGACGGGCACCGTCATTTTCGAGGAGGAGTTTGAGGGGCAGATCTACGCCAGCGTGAAAAAGGACGGCGTAAACTACTTTGAAGGCAAGGCCGTAAGCTTGAGCGTATCGCCGCCAACGATAGCGCCCACCTTTACGCCCGACCCCACCATGCCGCCCACCCAGCCGCCCGTTAATATCGGCCAGGACGGCAGCGTAAGCATCACCACCCCCCAGCCTACCGATTCGGTTTTGGGCGACCCTAACCTCTGGCCGCAAAATCAGGGCAGCGAGCAGCCCCTTGAAACGCCCGGAACGCAGGATAGCTTTACTCTGACCGGCCAGCAGGGCGACTCCGGCATGACGGCGCCGCCCTACATGG
This sequence comes from uncultured Oscillospiraceae bacterium, assembly GCA_964346155.1. Lineage (GTDB taxonomy): Bacteria > Bacillota > Clostridia > Christensenellales > Aristaeellaceae > DTU024. The sequence continues at coordinate 28,607 of CAYFTJ010000014.1, read as the reverse complement.
AGCCCGTTGTGTTAATGACGCCAGACGCCAACGCCTGGGTGGACCCCATGCAGACGCCGTCCCTGCCCGAAGTAACGCCCCAACCTGAGCCTGAACCCGTGCAGGAAACGCCAATCGCGCCGCAGGTCACCCGTGCGCCCGATCCCACGCTGCCCACCCTGCAGTTCGCGGATGGGGTAGAGGGCTTTACCCAGGCCGCCTACATCGGCGCCAAAAGGCAAAAGGACTACGCGCGCGAAAAGGCTCTGGACCTGTTTGGCCCGGACGACTATACCAGCTACGCCGGCGGCGTGTTTACCTTCCGCGGCTCGGCTTTCCGTCAAAACGCCGCCTTTGGCACCGTGGATATGCAGCAGGAAAAAATGAGCGTCCTGTGGCAATTGCCCCTTGGCAGCATCAGGCTTCCCAATGGCAACGCCTATGGCCTTGGCTGGACGGGGCAGCCCGCCATTGTCAAGTGGTCCAAGGAGCTGCGTGAGGCCATGAACATCACCGAGGAAAAGAAGGCGGTATCAGCGCTGACCGAAGTGATCGCCGCCGCCCAGGACGGCAAAGTGTACTTTGTGGACCTGAACGACGGTGTACAAACCCGCGACCCCATCAACATCGGCTATCCCTTAAAAGGCTCGGTGTCCGCCGACCCGCAGGGCATGCCCATAATTGCCTTTGGCCAGGGCATTTCCAAGCTGGCCAACAAAACCGGCCCCATCGGCTACCATATCTATAACCTGCTTGACCAAAAGGAATTGATGTTCTTAAACGGCCGCAAGACCGACAGGCAAAAGCAGTACTACACCAACGGCGCCTTTGACGGAACGGCCCTGTTTGACAGGTCCTCGGACACCATGATCCTGGCGGGCGAAAACGGCCTTCTGTACACAATCAAAATGAACACCCAGTTTGACTATCAGGACCCCGCCAACATGAAGCTCACCGTCAAGCCCGAAACCATGTATCTCCTCAGCCGCTACCAAAAGCAAAGGGACGCGTCCCTCAGCATGGAAGCAAGCGTAGCCATGTATAAAAACTACGCCTTTGTGGCTGACAACCAGGGCATTATTCGCTGCGTTGACACCACCACCATGACTCACGTCTGGGCCTTTGACAACGGCGACAATACCGACGCCACCCCCGCACTTGATCTGGTCGGAAATGAGTTGGCCCTGTACACGGGCAACACCGTGCATACCCGCCTGAAAAAGGCCAAGACCGCCACCATCAGAAGGCTGGATGCTTTGACGGGGCAGGAAATGTGGTCCTATGATGTGCCCGTCACCTTTAACCAAAGCGAGCGCCACGGCGTGAAGGCAAGCCCGGTGGTGGGGCAAAACAGCCTGTCCGACCTCGTGTTTTTTACCGTCAACGGTGTGGAAGACGGCGCCGCCCGTGTGGTAGCCTTGGATAAGCTTACCGGCCAGGAGCGCTGGACGCTCAATTTATCGGCCAAGACCATTTCCAGCCCCGTTGCTGTTTACAACAAGGAAGGCAAAGGCTGGATTATCCAGGGCGACGAGAGCGGCAGGTTGACTCTGATCAACGGCCTGACGGGGGAAGCGATATCAGCGCTTGAACTGGGCGGAACCATCGAAGCCTCCCCCGCTGTGTACCGGGATGTGCTGGTCATCGGCACCTGCTCCAAAGACCCCATGCTCTACGGCATCAGGCTGCAGTAATTCCTTCGATTTTACAAAAAACCTTTCCGCTGCCATACCCTGGCGGCGGGATTTTACAATTGAAAGCTTTTGTTTATAGCACGTTTTTGATATACTTGATATGTCGATACCCGCAAGGGATCGAACACCCCGAGGTTAAAACACTAAAATGTCAGGTATTCTGGATAGAAACTTGAACGGAGGACTTTATGAAAACAAAACAATTGCGCCGCATGATTGTTCTGGCGCTGCTGTCCGCTTTAATTGCCGTGCTGGGCTTTACGCCTATTGGCCTTATCCCCCTTGGCTTTATCAATATTACCGTGCTGTGCATTCCCGTGGTGGTGGGTACGCTGCTGTTGGGACTGAAAGAGGGGCTTGTCCTGGGGCTGACGTTCGCCCTTGTCAGCTTTATCAGCCTGCTTACAAAGCCATCCACCCTGGCCGGGACGCTGTTTTCAAAGTCGCCGTTTTTGGCTATTGTGATGACCTTTTTGCCCCGCCTCATGGTGCCGGTCACGGCGTACTTGGTCGCGAAAATCAAAGTCAAAATGCGCTTTGAATTGGCATCGGTGTTCGCTTCCTTAACCAACACCTTTTTGTACCTGGGCATCATGCTGTTTGGCTACATCGTTTCGGGGCTTGACGCCAAGGCCGTCCTTGGCTTAATCCTGGGCACCGGCGCCATTGCCGGAAGTTTAGAGGCCCTGGTCTGCGCCATCATCGCGCCCAATATTGTCAGGGTGCTTCAAAAAATTAACCTTGGAGAAAACGCATGATTTTAGTCATCGATGTGGGCAATACCCACATCAAAATTGGTTTGTACGAAGGTGACCGCATGGCCCGGTATTGGCGCATGGCCACCAACCGCAGCTATACCAGCGACGAGTACGGCACCAAGCTGGAAACCATGTTCAACCACTCCCAAACGCCGCTGAACACCGTTCATGGCATCATCATCTCCTCGGTGGTGCCCACGGTCAACTACACCATTGAGCACATGTGCCGGGATTTTTACGGAATCACGCCTATTTTTGTAGGCCCCGGCATCAAAACGGGGCTCAATCTCAGGTACGAAGACCCCCGCCAGCTTGGAGCCGACCGTATCTGCAACGCAGTTGCCGCCGCCACCATTTACGGGGCGCCGTGCATCACCGTGGACTTTGGCACGGCCACCAGCTACAATTGCATCAGCGGGAAAAACGCCTTTTTGGGCGGCTGCATTTCCCCGGGCATGCGGGTGGCAAGCGAGGCCCTGGTCAACAACACCGCCCGCCTGCCTCTGTATGAACTAAGCAAGCCCGACAAGGTTATCGGCCGCACCACGGTTACTAACCTGCAGTCAGGCCTGGTATATGGCTATGTGGGGCAGGTGGAGTATTTAATTCACCGCATGAAAGAGGAGATGGGAGAAAAGGACATCAAAGTGGTCGCCACGGGCGGTTTTTCCCACCTGATCGCCGGCGAAACCAATGTCATTGACCTGATCGATGGGCGGCTTACGCTCAAAGGCCTTAAAATCCTGTACGACAAGAACGCGACCGCTTAGGGAGGCGCCATGCTCAAAGACGACCAACTGCTTGAAATACTAAAAAGTAAAGAACGCCTGTACACCGGCGCCATTTTGAATCTGGAAAAGTGGCAGGTGGAGCTTCCCAACGGCAAGCTGGCCCCCCGTGAAATTGTTTTAAACCCGGGGGCTGCTGCCATCGTGCCGGTGGACGATAAGGGCAATGTGACCCTGGTGCGCCAGTACCGCGCGGCCATTGGCGACTTTACCTGGGAAATCCCCGCCGGCAAATTAGATGGCCCCGGTGAAGACCCGCTTTCATGCGCTAAACGGGAGCTGGCTGAGGAAACGGGCTTTACGGCCCAGTCCTGGCGGCTGCTTAGCAAAATGGCTCCAAGCCCCGGCTTTTCCAGCGAGTGGATTCATATCTATTTGGCGACCGACCTGACTGGCGGGCAAACGCATCCCGACCAGGATGAATTTATTACTACCCTGTCCCTGCCTCTTTTAGAGGCCGTCCGGCAGGTCATGCAAGGCGAGCTTTTTGACGCCAAAACCTGCATGGCGCTGCTGCTAGCAAAGCAGGTGTTATATGAACAATAAACAAAGAAAACGCTTCCCCCTGGGCACCATTATTTTCGTGCTGGCAAGCATCGCCCTGCTCATATTTGGGCTGTACTGGGTGCTTGAAGGCATGAAAACGCCTGCCCCTCTTCCCAAAAAGGTTCCCATATGGCGTTTATAAGCCTGCAAAAGCAAAAGAGCGGCTTTTCCGCTGTAAGCGGCTGTCGTTTGGAAACGGACCGCCTGCTTTTACGAAGGCCCAAATTAAGCGACGCCAGGCAAATGTTTGCCTACGCCAAGGATGAAAGGGTGGCCCGCTATGTGCTGTGGGACGCCCACCAGAATATCGGCGACAGCCGCCGCCATCTTTGGGATTTAATCAAAGGCAACGCGCTTGGGCAGAGCCTGCAGTTTTCGGTGATTGAAAAAGAAACAGGCACCATGATCGGCACCGCCGGCTTTGTGTGCTTTGATAAAGAAAGCCAAGTGGGCGAAATCGGTTACTCCCTGGGCTATGACCACTGGGGCAAGGGCTACGCCAAGGAACTGTTACGGGCGCTTATAGCGTTTGGCTTTTCCGGGCTTTCTTTGGAGCGCGTCCAAGGCATGACCGACGCCCGAAACGAAAAGAGCGCCAGGGTCATGCTCGCCTGCGGTATGCGGGAAGAAGGCTTATTAAGGGGAGGCTTGATGCTCAAAGGCGAGCGGGTGAACATCCGTCTGTTTGGAAAACTCAGGAGCGATGCATGAGTAAAGAGCGCTACCTTTTTTATGAGCGCAAGCGGCGCTCCAAGTGGTGGCTTGTTTTGCTTTTACTTCTTGGGCTGATAGCGGGCATCCTGCTTTACTTAAACGCCGTTGCCAACCGCACCCCGCAAAAAGAAAACATCAAGCTCACTGTCCCAACGCTGCCCCTTGATTTGGAGGGCGTCAAGTTTTTACATATCAGCGACCTGCACGGCAAGTTCTACGGCGATAATCAGGAACTGATCATGGACAAGCTGGTGGACGATAACTACAAAGCCGTGCTGCTAACGGGCGATATGACAGGCCCGGACGGAAGCGACCAGGCTTTTTTGCGCCTGATTGCGCGGTTCCCCGAAGACATGCCCGTTTTGTTTGTGGCAGGGGACGAGGACCCGCCTATTTACGATACCCAGCTTGGTACCTATAGCCCCTGGGTACAGAAGGCGCAGGAACTGGGCGCCATTTTGCTGGACGCCCCTTATTGCCTGACCATCAACAAAACCAAGGTGTGGTTCATGCCCATTGAAAGCGCCGAGGTGGCCATAGAGGATACCGAATATGCCCTGCTTCAGCGCAGGCAAGTGGTAGAAGCTATGCCTGAAGGCGACGAAAAAACGGCGGCGCTAAATATCCTTACGCTTCGGGAAGACGCCCTTGGGCGCTGCAAGGAAGCGGCGCTTGAAATGCTGTCCAGCGATTGTTTTATCGCTCTTTCTCACCTGCCCATCGGCGATGAAACGGCCGTCACCATCCAGGGCACCAAGGACGAGCAGGACAGCATGCTCAACTACCCCGGCTTTTTGCAGGTGGTCTTTTCAGGGCACCTCAATAACGGCCAGGTGGTCATTCCCTGGTGGGGTGGCATATGGGCGCCGCAGACCCCGCTAAACGCCGGAGGCTATCTGGAAAAGGGCACCAAGCTCTCGGGCAGCCTGCCCGCAAGGGGCATTGCCCAGCACGTGTCCAAGGGCATGGGAGTGAGCAGCCTCTATCCCTGGTGGCTTTCCTACCGCCTGTTTAACGCGCCTACATTCTCGCTTGTTCAGTTGACCGTACAGATGCAATCGAGGTAAAAAAGATAAAAAACTTTATTAACCGAGAGCTAAGCTGGCTGGATTTTAACCGCCGTGTCCTAAAGGAAGCGGGCAACCCGCAAACCCCGTTGATGGAGCGGGCTAATTTCCTGTCCATCACCGCTTCCAACCTGGATGAATTTTGCATGGTCCGGGTGGCCAAGCTCATCAATCGCATTGGCCGCGGGGAAGATGAAACAGGCCCCTGCGGCTTTAAACCCAGCCAGGTTTTGCCCATGCTCAAGCAGCGTATTTTGGAGTTTCATCACGAGCAGGACCGCTTGTTTGAAAGCGAGCTTTGGGTACAGCTCAAAGAACAGGGCATCTACCTGCTTGAAATGAGCGAGCTTGGCGCCAAACAGACCCTGTGGCTCAAACACTATTTTGAAAGGGAAGTTCTGCCCGTTTTAACCCCGCATATTCCCGACAGCTCCTTTCCTTTCCCGCACTTGAACGCCAAAAACATTCACATCGCCTGCCAGGTGGCGCTTGAAGACAGCAAGCGTCCCGTGCTGGGCCTGGTGGAGGTGCCGGACAACCTCTCCCGCTTTGTAAGCCTTCCCATGGGTAAGGGCACTGTCCGTGGCGTATTGCTGGACGACCTGATCGCGGCCCACCTTGACCTCATGTTCCCCGGCGTTTGCCAAGATAGCCTCTGTGTTTTCCGCCTGACCCGAAACACCGACTATCTCCTTGATATCTCGTCCAGCGACAGTATTTTGGAAGAGATGGAAAAAATCATCAGGCTCCGTCCCTTTGGCAAAATTTTACGGATAGAAGTCAAAAAAGGCTCAAGCGAAGATACCTTAAAGCATGTGCTTGAGTGCCTGGAAGTAGAGGAAGACCTGATCGTTCCTAACCTTCAAATCTTGGACTATCGCTTTTTATCTAAAACCATTTTTAAGTTGCCCGGCTTTGCTACTTTGCACTATGTACCCTATTTTCAGCGGGTGGAAGAGCGCTTGAAAAAGCCACAGTCCATTTTCCGCACCATCCGCTCCAGGGACATTTTCTTTCATCACCCCTATGACAGCTATGAACCCATCATTCGCTTTATCAACGAAGCGGCCGATGATGATAAGGTGCTTTCCATTAAGCAGACCCTCTACCGGGTATCGGGCAACAGCCCCTTTATCGCGGCCCTTGTGCGCGCCGCTCAAAAAGGCAAGCAGGTGACGGTGCTGGTGGAAGTGCGCGCCCGCTTTGATGAAAAAAGCAACATTGCCTGGGCACAAGCCCTGGATAAGGCGGGCGTGCAGGTGCTGTACGGGTTTCCTCAGTGGAAGACCCATTCCAAGATTTCTCTGGTGGTGCGCAGGGAAGAGACTGGTATTCGCCGCTACCTGCACCTTGGCACGGGCAACTATAACGACGCTACCGCCAAAGGCTATACCGATTTGAGCATTCTCACCTGCAACGAGCAGTTTGCCAAAGACGGCGGCTCCTTTTTTAACCTGTTGGCCGGTTATCCCGAAGAGCTGCCCATGCTGGAACTCATCGCGTCGCCTTACAGTTTCCGCCAGCTGCTGGAAGAAAAAATTGCCATCGAGAAAGAAAACGCCTTGAACGGCCGCCCGGCTTTTATTGTCGGCAAAATGAACCAGCTGAGCGACCCGGGCATCGTTGCCCTGCTTTTGGACGCCGCCGAGGCCGGGGTGAAGATTGACCTGGTGGTACGGGGGCTTTGCTGCCTCAAGGTGCCCGCCAGCGGCAATATCCGCATCCGCTCCATTGTGGGCAGGTTCCTTGAGCACGCGCGCATTTTCGTGTTTTACAATGGGGGTGCTATCGATACCTATATTTCCTCGGCCGACTGGATGACAAGAAACATCGACAGGCGGGGGGAGCTGACGGTGCCTGTTTATGACAGCAACGTCAAAGAGCGCATCCTGTCCATCCTGGCTATTCAGCTAAATGAAAAGGCCCGCGCCTTTGACATGATGCCCGATGGGCGCTATACCTTGCAGGAAGGATTTGATACGCAAGGCGTGTTCATGTTGGAAGGCAACGAGGTTGTTGACTTTTCATCTTTATTTCTGTATGATAATCCTACCGCGCAGAGCGAGGAATAAACCTTGCAATCGGGCGTCAAAGAGAGGGGCGATCATGGGCTGAAAGCCGTCCCGGCTACCCGCAAGGCAGTGCACTCAGGAGCGGTGGTGGGCTAACCCACTCGCTTACCCGGCGTTACAGGGCATGAGTGGAACACCGGCTATGCCGCCTCGATTTGGGGCGGCATAGCTTTCATTTTAAGGAGGTTTTTATGAAAATTTTTAACACCATGTCAAGAAGAAAAGAAGAGTTTGTTCCCATCAACCAAGGTAAGGTGGGCATCTACACCTGCGGCCCGACAGTATATGACTACTTTCATATCGGCAATGCCCGCCCCTTTGTGGTGTTTGATGTGCTGCGCCGTTATCTTGAATATCGCGGTTATGCTGTCACCTTTGTTCAAAACTTTACCGACATCGACGATAAGATGATCAACCGCGCGAACGAAGAGGGCATCACCGTAAAAGAGCTTGGCGACAGGTTTATTGAGGAGTACTTCAAAGACGCCACCGCCCTTGGCGTGCGGCCCGCCACCCACCATCCAAGGGCCACCGAGCATATCGACGAAATTATCGCGATTGTCCAAAAGCTTATCGACAACGGCAAAGCCTACGAGGTGGACGGCGATGTGTACTTTGACACATCCAAGTTCCCAGGCTATGGCAAGATGTCCGGCCAGAACATTCAGGACCTTGAATCGGGCGCCCGCATCGACGTGGATGAAGACAAGCGCAACCCCTCCGACTTTGTGCTCTGGAAGGCGCAAAAGCCCGGCGAACCCGCTTGGGAAAGCCCCTGGGGCATGGGCCGCCCCGGTTGGCACATCGAGTGCAGCGCCATGAGCACCACCTACCTTGGTGAAGCCTTCGACATTCACTGCGGCGGCCAGGATTTGATTTTCCCGCACCATGAAAACGAGATTGCCCAGTCCGAAGGCGCTTCGGGCAAACCCTTTGTCAACTACTGGATGCACAACGGCTTTTTGAATGTGGATAACGAAAAGATGTCAAAGTCCCTTGCCAACTTCTTTACCGTGCGGGATATTTTAAACGAGTTTGAAGCCGAGGACGTGCGCATGTTCCTTTTGTCGGCGCACTACCGCAGCCCGCTCAACTTCAGCCGGGAAATGATTCAGCAGGCCCACGCTTCGCTTGCCCGCCTGTACGGGGCAAGGGACAAGCTGCTGTTTTTGCAGGGCCACGCGAAAGGCCAAGAGCTGCTTGCAGGCGAAGAAGCCGCGGTTCAGGCCATCAAAGAGTATGTCGAAAAGTTCAACGCCGGCATGGAGGATGACCTGAACACCGCCGAAGCCATGGGCGCCCTGTTTGAGCTGGTGTACCTAATCAACACCGATGTCAATGACAAATCCAGCAAGAAATTAGTAGACACCGCCCTTGATACGCTGCTGAAACTATCCGATGTGCTTGGCCTTTTAATGAAAAAGGCCGAAGATAGCCTGCCCGAGGAGATTCAAAAGTTAGTGGACGAGCGGGCGCAGGCAAGGCTTGATAAAAATTGGGCCTTATCCGACAGCCTTCGTGACCAAATCAAAGCCAAAGGCTACCTGGTGGAAGATACCAAGTCCGGTCAGAAAGTGACCAAGGCATGATAAGAAAGGCGGCAGCGGCGCTGTGTATGCTATGCGCTGTCTGCCTCCTTTTGTTTGCGCTGCCAAGGCAAAGGGGGCAGACCATCACCCGCCGGGGCGGGGAAATCGCGCTGCCCGATTATCAGGAAGAGTTGGTCAGCCTGATTAACCAAATGACCAGGGAAGATTGGCTCGAAGTCCCCGGCATTGGCGAAAAGACAGCCGACAATATTTTAAAAGCAAGAGAAAAGCAGGCCTTTTTCTTTGCCGAAGATCTGCGCACCGTGCAAGGCATCGGAGAAAAGCGCCTGGATGCCATTATTCAAACCATTCATTCATTTAAATAATCATATTTCATACTTTTTTGGCTTGAAAGGCCTTGTTTTGGGTGCTACAATGTCTCCCAAGGAGGATAATTGAGACAGAATGATTGCTTTGTTGAAACGTGTGTTCGGCGTGCAGGCCATGGTGCCCCAAAAGCACCGGCTAGGGCCCCTTCCCTCAAGCAAGGAAGCCTATGACAATGTCCTGCGCATCGCCGTGCCTTCGATTGCGGAAATGCTTCTGATGAGCCTGATTGGCTCTGCCGATACCATCATGGTGGGGCAGCTGGGGAAAAACGCCCTGGCAGCGGTATCTTTACCGACCCAGCCCCGCATGATTACGCTGTCTGTCTTCTTTGCTTTAAACGTGGGCATCACGGCAATCGTGGCCCGAAGGAAAGGCGAGGGAAGGCCCGATGAAGCCAACAAAACCCTGCGCAACGCCCTGATGCTGGTAACGGCTCTGTCTCTTATCATTACGGCGCTATCGCTTGCGTTTGCCGAGCCTTTAATGCGGCTTGCGGGCGGCAACACCAATACCCCTGACGACGCGGAGGTATTAAAAGGCGCGGTCACTTACTTTTCCATTATGGCTTGGTCGCTGCCCGTTTCGGCTATTTCTATGTGTATTAACTCCGCCATGCGTGGGGTCGGAAACACCAAGATTACTTTAAAAGTTAACGTCACCTCTAACATTGTTAACGTGATTTCAAACTATTTGCTCATCGGTGGTAACTTGGGCTTTCCCCGCCTTGAAATCGCCGGCGCCGCCATCGCCAGCGTCATCGGCATCGCTGTGGGCGCCAGCCTCTCTTTGCTATCCGTTTTAAGCCATAAGCATAGAGGCTACCTGCACCTTAGCCGCAAAGATTCCTGGCGGGTGGACCCCAAGGCCATGAGCACCATCATACGTATTGGCGGTAATGCCATGATTGAGCAGATGAGCGTGCGCTTCGGCTTTTTCATGTATTCAAGGATCATGTACTCCCTGGGCGTTACGATGTACGCGGCGCACAACATCGCCATGCAGTTTTTAAACATCACCTTTTCCATGAGTGATGGTATCTCCATTGCCGCCACCTCGCTGGTGGGGCAAAAGTTAGGGGAAAACCGCTACGACCTGAGCATGATGTACGGGCACGTGAGCTACAGGGTAGCTATCGTGATATCCTTCGTGCTTGCAAGCACGATTGTGCTTTTGCGTGTACCTATTTGCTCTTTGTTTATCAACTCCGGTACCCCTAATGCCGATGTGGTTGTTCAAATCGCCGCCCAGACCATGATTGTGGTTGCTATCATGCAGCCCTTCCAGATGGGTTCGGTGGTGTATTCGGGCAGCTTGCGCGGGGCAGGGGATAACCTCTATGTCGCCAAGGTCATGATGCTCAGCGTCAGCATCCTGCGCCCCCTGTTTGCCGCGTTGGCGGTGTATGTTTTCAAGCTCAGCCTGCCCATGACCTGGCTGCTTAGTTTAAGCGAGCTGTGCGTTCGCGCTTTCCTGTTTGCCCGTAGATTTATTTCAGGCAAGTGGCGGTTGAGCCGAGTGTAATGCTGATATGTATTAAGTAAAGGAGAAAATTGTATGTTATTTTTATGCTATCCAAAGTGTTCCACCTGTAAAAAGGCCCAGAAGTGGCTGGATGAACAGGGCATAAGCTATGAATTCCGGGACATTACCCTGCAAAACCCCACCAAGGAAGAACTAAAGACCTGGCTTGAAGGCGGACAAGTGCCTGCCCGCAAGGCCTTTAACACCAGCGGCATGAAGTACCGGGAGATGGGGCTTTCCCAAAAACTAAATGACATGACGGAAGAAGAGATGCTGGACATCTTAGCCAGCGATGGCATGCTGGTTAAGCGCCCCGTGCTGGTACACACAGGCGGCATCCTCTTTGGTTTCCGTGAGGCCAAGTGGGAAGAAGCGCTGCTGAAATAAAGCGATAAACAATGTAAAAACGCTGCTGGTTTAATGCTCAGCAGCGTCTTTAATTTGGTCAAGATAGACGGTATCGTCCTTTACATGAAAGAATACTTCGTACTTATCAAAAAAGAAGCCGTATCTTCTTTCGTCTTTCTGGTAGCCCGGGCGCGGGTCTTCCTGCAAAAGGGCGGCCAGCCTTTGCCTTTCATCGGGAGAAAGCTTTTGCCAGGCTTCGCCTTTTTCGTCCACCGTTAAAAGGGACTGAATGGACTGGGTATAGCCGCCCTTGGCATTAGATACGGCATCACTTGGCAGGTAAGGCTTGATATCAAAGATGGGGGTCTTGTCCATCAAGTCTGCGCCTTCCACCAACAGCACGATTCCATCGTTCTTGGTTTGATGGGTGCCAATCAGCTTAACCTGCGACAGGCCAAGCTTGTTAGGCCGGTAGGGTGAGCGGGAGGCGAATACACCCACCCGCTTGTTGCCGCCAAGTTTGGGCGGCCGCACGGTGGGCGACCAGCCCTCTTGGTTAATTTCCGAAAAGTGCCAGATAAGCCACAGGTGGGAAAATCCCTCAATGTGGCGCAGGGCGTTTGCGTCCCGGTACTTGGGCAAAAACACAATCACCGATTGCTCGCTTGTCAGGCCCGATTGCCTTGGGATGCCGAACTTGTCGGTGTACCCGTTATGAATGATGGCGATAGGCTCTAATTTTAAGCTTGCCACAGCTTTATTTAATCCCTCTTAACGAGTTTTTCTTTGCCGCCCATGTAGGGACGAAGGGCCACGGGAATGTTGACGCTGCCGTCTTCATTCAGGTTATTTTCAAGGAAAGCGATGAGCATACGGGGCGGGGCCACGACGGTGTTGTTTAAGGTGTGGGCAAAGTACCTGCTGCCGTCTTCGGCACGCACTCTGATAGCAAGCCTTCTTGCCTGCGCGTCGCCCAGGTTGGAGCAGGAGCCAACTTCAAAGTATTTTTGCTGCCTGGGGCTCCAGGCTTCAACGTCGCAGGACTTGACCTTTAAGTCGGCCAGGTCGCCCGAGCAGCACTCCAGGGTGCGCACGGGGATATCCAGGGTGCGGAAGAAATCGACCGCGTTTTTCCATAGCTGGTCGTACCAGTACATGCTGTCTTCAGGCTTGCAGACAACCACCATTTCCTGTTTTTCAAACTGGTGGATGCGGTAAACACCCCTTTCCTCAATGCCGTGGGCGCCCACTTCCTTGCGGAAGCAGGGAGAATAGCTGGTTAAGGTCTGCGGTAAGTCTTCCTCCGGCAAAATGGTGTCGATAAAGCGGCCGATCATGGAGTGCTCGCTGGTGCCGATCAGGTACAAGTCTTCGCCTTCGATTTTGTACATCATGTTTTCCATTTCGGCAAAGCTCATGACGCCCGTGACCACTTCGGCCCTGATCATGAACGGGGGAATATAGTAGGTATAGCCCCTGTCAATCATGAAGTCGCGCGAATAGGAAAGGATGGCCGAATGCAGGCGGGCAATATCGCCCTTGAGGTAGTAAAAGCCCGTGCCGCTTGTTTTGCGGGCGGAATCCAGGTCAATGCCGTCCAGGCTTTCCATGATGTCGATGTGATAAGGCACCTCAAAATCGGGCACCACAGGTTCACCGAAGCGCTCCACTTCCACGTTTTCGGTATCATCTTTTCCAAGGGGCACCGAATCGTCGACGATTTGGGGGATGAGCATCATTTTTTCTTTAATTTCGGCCGTCAGCACCTTTTCCTTTTCTTCAAGGGCCTGAAGTTCATCCAGCATGTCCTTGACTTGCTGCTTGATTTTTTCGGCTTCCTGCTTTTGGCCTTTTTGCATCAGGCCGCCAATCTGCTTGGACAGGACATTGCGCTGGTTGCGCAGCTCGTCTCCCCGCATGATGGCTTCGCGGTTTTGCTTGTCCAGCTCAATCACTTCATCCACCAAAGGGAGCTTTGAGTCCTGGAACTTTTTGCGGATGTTTTCTCTGACCAGGTCGGGATTTTCACGAATCAGTTTAATGTCAATCATAATTCCTCCTAAAAAATAAGAAGCCCCGCCCACCCATGGGACGGAAAGCTCCGTGTTGCCACCCAAATTATCTTCATTTGTGATGAAGACCACTCGTTTACGCGATAAGGGGCGCGCCCCTTGGAGTTACCCAATGCTCGGAAAGCGGAACGGGCAGGGACGGCACCGGCTTGCATCAACCGCCGGCTTTCTTGAGCCAATCGGGCTGCCTTCTTCTTTCGTCAATACCCTTACATTATACACAAATAATGGAAGGCTTGCAAGCGATGGTGATATTTGATAATGTATGGGCAACATCAAATTTTGAGGTGAACCATGACCCAATACGAACGCATGCGAAAAGGTTTAATCTATGACCCCGGCGACCCGGAAATCGTAGCAAAACAAGCCCCTTACCTGGATGGCTTGGTGAAGTTTAATAGCCTTTTACATACTCAGGGCGAGGAGAAGCAAGCCTACATGAAGCGGGTGTTTGCTTCTTGCGGCGAAAACAACTATATTGAGCCGCCCTTTCACGCCAACTGAGGCGGAGCCAACCTGCACTTTGGCTCCAATATCTACGCCAATTTTAATTTAACTGTGGTGGACGACGCCGCCATTTACGTTGGCGACCGGGTCAAGTTCGGTCCCAATGTGACCATTGCCACCGCCGGACATCCCATCGACCCGGAGCTTCGTTCAAGGGGCCTGCAGTTTAATAAAGAGGTGCGCATCGGCAACAACTGCTGGATCGGGGCCGGCGTTGTAATTATGCCCGGCATTACCATAGGCGACAATGTAGTGGTGGGCGCCGGCAGCATCGTCACCCGTGATTTGCCTGACAACGTGGTGGCTGTGGGCAACCCCTGTAAGGTATTGCGGGAAATAGGGCAAAGAGACAAAGAATATTTCTACAAAGACGAAAAGATCGACTGGGAAAATCTATCCTGAACTTTGTTGCTGGAGGCATTATGAAATTAACCATGCTGGGCACCGGCAATGCCGGCGTAACGCAGTGCTATAATACCTGCTTTGTTTTAGAAAATGGGAATGAAAAGCTGCTCGTGGACGGGGGAGGCGGCAATGGCCTTTTAAAAAACCTGAGGCTTGCCGGAATTAAGCCTCAGGACATCCGGCAAATTTTTCTTTCGCACAAACACATCGACCATCTTCTTGGTATTGTGTGGATGATGCGCCTTATCACCCAAGGGATGAGCCGCCATACCTATGAAGGGGAAGCCACCATCTACGGCCATGACGAGGTGATAGATACCCTGGATACCCTGTCTAAGCTTTTGCTCAACGAAAAAGAAACAGCCTATGTGCACAAACGATTGCATTTGCAAAAGGTGAAGGATGGCGAAACCCTGAACCTTATTTCCTGCCCCGCCACCTTTTTTGATATAGGCTCCACCAAGGCCAAGCAATATGGTTTTACTATGCAGTTACCTAGCGGCGGCCTTTGCTTTGCCGGTGATGAACCGCTTGATGAAAGCTGCTACCCTTATGCCAAGGATGCGGCCTGGCTTTTGCACGAAGCTTTTTGCCTGTATGAAGAAAGGGACATATTCAAGCCCTACCAAAAGAGCCACACGACGGTCAAAGAAGCCTGCGAAATCGCGGAAACCTTGGGTGTTAAAAACCTTATCCTCTACCACACCGAAGATAAAAACATTGCCAACCGAAAAGCCTTGTACACAGCGGAAGGTAGGCAATATTACAGCGGCAACCTGCTGGTGCCTGACGACCTGGATCAAATTCCTCTTTGATTTTTCCCACGATAAAAGCCCTCTTGCTGTTTTGCAAAAGGGCTTTTTGTGTATAGGTCGATTAGTTTTCTTCCACCTTGTAGCAGGCCACAAAGTGATTGGGCAAGACTTCCTTCAGCTGTGGAATGCCTTGACGACACTTGTCGCACACATATTCACAGCGGTTGGCAAACCGGCACTCATTGGGCAGGTTGACGGGAGAAGTGATTTCGCCTTTGAGCAAGACACGCTCGGGGCGGGGTTTTAAGTCGGGGATGGGAATAGCGGACAGCAGCGCCTTGGTATAGGGGTGCAAGGGGTTTTCAAACAGCTCTTCAGCTGAAGCTTTTTCCACAATGCTGCCAAGATACATGACCGCGATTTCATCCGAGAAGTGGTTAACAACTGATAAGTCATGGGTGATGAACATATACGTCAGGCCGATTTTATGCTGCAGTTCTTTGAGCAGGTTTAGAATCTGTGCCTGAATGGATACGTCAAGCGCCGAGACCGGCTCGTCGCAGACAATGAAGCTGGGTTCCATAGCCAGCGCGCGGGCAATGCCGATACGCTGCCTACGCCCACCGTCCAGTTCGTGCGGGAAGGTGTTAATCAGGCGCTCTGCAAGACCGACCGTTTCCATCAGCTCCAATACCCGGTTTTCGATGGCGGCTTTTCCCTTGATCAGCTTGTTGGTAACGATGGGCTCGCTAATCAGCTGGTTGACCGTCATGCGGGGGTCAAGGGATGAAAAAGGGTCTTGGAAAATGATTTGCATTTTCTTGCGCATGCGGCGCATTTCTTCGCTCGATATCTTGGTAATATCCTGGCCTTCAAAAATGACCTGGCCTGCAGTGGGTTCAAGCAAACGAAGAATAGCCCTGCCCGTGGTGGACTTTCCGCAGCCCGATTCACCAACCAACCCCATGGTTTTACCCTTGTCAATGGTAAAGCTGATATCATCAACGGCATGGAGCATGCCACGTGAGGTTTTGAAGTATTTTTTAAGGTTTTTTACTTCGATTAATGGCGTACTCATTGTTCAATCCTCCGTTCAATGTGGAAGTCGCTTTCCTCATACCTGAGGCACTCGACCATGTGGCCGTCCTTCAGCAAGGGCTTGGGTTTGGTTGTGTGGCAGCGCTCTGTAGCATAGGGACAACGGGGAGCAAACGAACACCCTTGCGGCAAGTCCGTGGGGTCGGGCATCAGCCCCGGAATGGGCTTAAGCATGGCGGTGCGGCTTTGGATGTTGGGTAGGCTGCCGAATAAGCCTTCGGTGTAGGGGTGCTTGGTGCGGTTAAACACGTCTTCCAAGGTGCCGTGCTCGACTGCCCGACCGGCGTACATGACCATGACTTCGTCACAAACTTCCGCCACAATGCCAAGGTCGTGGGTAATCAGAATCATCGAAGTATCATATTGAACCTTCAGGCGCTTCATCAAATCAAGCACCTGTGCCTGGATGGTCACGTCCAGCGCCGTGGTGGGTTCATCGGCGATCAGGAGCTTGGGGTTACAAGCAAGGGCGATGGCGATAACCACGCGCTGCTTCATGCCGCCGGAAAACTGGTGCGGGTACTCCTTGGCGCGGGAGCCGGGAATGCCTACCAATTCAAGCATTTGGACGGCCTTGTCAAAGGCTTCTTTTTTGCTTACTTTTTCGTGAATTTCAATACTTTCCGCGATCTGCTCGCCTACGGAAAACACGGGGTTGAGCGCCGTCATCGGGTCCTGGAAAATCATGGACACTTCTTTGCCGCGCACAGACTCGAGCTCTTCAACGGTTAGCTTTTGAATGTCAAAATCGTCCAGGATAATTTTGTCGGCTTCCACAACGCCGGGGGGCGAGGGTACAAGGCGTAAAATGGATCGGGCGGTGGTGGTTTTACCGGCGCCCGTTTCGCCGACCACGCCTAAGGTGTGGCCTTTTTCAAGCTGCATATTTACCCCGTTGACCGCGCGCACGATGCCGTCTTCGGTTTCGTAGCGCACATACAGGTTTTGAATATCTAAGATCAGGTTATTTTTTTCCATGGTTCCCTCCTTATTTCTTCATCTTGGGGTCCATGGCATCACGCAGACCGTCGCCCAGCATATTAAGGGCAAGCACGGTAATCATGATGGCAAGACCGGGGAACAAGGTCATGTAGCTGTAGTCGCGAATGAACGCGCGCCCGGCTGAAAGCATGGTGCCCCACTCGGGAGCGGGAGCGGCGATGCCAAGACCCAGGAAGCTAAGGGAAGAAGCGGAAATGATGGCAGAGCCAACACGCAGGGTGGTCTGCACCACGATGGGGGACAGGGAGTTAGGAATAATGTGCTTTAAAATAATCTTCCAGTTCCTCATCCCGATCGCGCGGGCGGCCTCGATATATTCCTGGTTTCGCACCTGCAACACGGCGGCGCGCGCGACGCGGATAAAGGCGGGCGTTCCCGTGATGCCAACGGCGATCATGAGGTTGAGGGCGCTTTTACCAAGAACCGACACCACGACGATTGCAAGCAGCAAGTGGGGGATGGAGGCGAAAATATCGCCAAAGCGCATGAGGACGTTTTCCACCCAGCCACCGTAGTATCCGGCGATGGCGCCCATGCCCACCCCAAGGATAACGGCAACGATGGTTGCCACAAAGCCGATGGGAAGGCTATACCTTGAGCCCCAGATAACACGGGCCATAATATCCCGGCCCAGTTCGTCGGTGCCAAAGGGGTGCTTCAGGCTCGGCCCCTGCAGGCGCTCGGGGATGTTCTGGGCGATGATGTCCTGGTCATAATCGTAGATAAGCGGCGCGCACAAAGCCAGGATAATCATCATAATGATGATAATCAAGCCCAAAACCGCGCCTTTGTTTTTGCGCAGGTTACGCATAATTTCCGCGAACTGGCTGCGCTTGGCGTATTTTTTTGCGACTAATTGTTGTGTTGACATATCATTTACCTCACTTGGTGTACTGTGCTTTGATGCGGGGATCGACAAAGGCGTAAATCAAATCGACCAACAGCTGCACGATACAGACGATCATGGTGGTAATAATAACGCTGCCGGTGACCATGGGAATATCTCTCATGTTCACTGAGTCAATGATAAGCCTTCCGACGCCCGGCCAGGCAAACACGGTTTCAACCAGCACGGCACCGCCCATGATATAGGCAAACTGAACGCCGGCGATGGTGATGATGGGGATCAGCGCGTTTCGAAGCGCGTGCTTTAACACAACTTTCTTTTCGGTGACGCCCTTGGCCCTTGCGGTATCCAGGTAATCCTGGCGAATAACGTCCAGCATGGATGACCTTGTGGTGCGGGTCATGAGGGCCGCGTTGTTGGTGCCGATGGTAATGGCCGGCAAAATAAGGCTCTTTAAGCCATGGTTGTCGCCGCCGGATGGGAACCACCGAAGGTTTAAGGCAAAGGCGATAACAAGCAGCAGGCCCAGCCAGAACTGCGGCATACTAAGGCCAATCAAGGACGCTGTCACCGAGAGGTTATCTTTCCAGGTGTTCTGGTTAATGGCAGCGTAGACGCCCAAGGTGAGCGATATAATCAGCGCCACTGTGATTGCCGCCACCGACAGCTTGGCGGTAGCCGGCAGGCGCTGCATATAGGTTTCCCAAACATCTTTTTTGCTGATATAGCTTTGTCCCATGTCGCCCCGCAGCAGCCCGGCCATGTACCTGACATAGCGCACAATCAGGGGGTCATTAAAGCCGTATTCTTCGCGGATGCGCTCAACCGTTTCAAGGTCGGCGTGCTCGCCCGCGATGGTGTAGGCAGGGTCGCCCTCAGCTAGGTTCATAATAAAGAAAATGGCAAAGGAGACAGCGAACAGCACGGGGATTAGCATCAGCAATCTTTTAATAATATAACGATACACGAATAGCCCTCGCTTTCAGGTTTTACCAGAGTTTATAGAAAACGAAATAATCGGATTCTATCTCAAGGTATATGCCTGCCATCGGGAATATTCCCGATGGCAGGCGCAATAAATGATTAACTTATTTGAGTTCTATTTGAGCGTAGGTGAAATCATGGCAGCCGGTGGCGACAAGCTTGACGCCTTCCAGGTCTTTGTTCATGGCTACGTTCATGGGTTCAACATACAGCGGGATGCACAGGGCTTCGTCCACAACGAACTGTTGCATCTCTTTGTACATTTGGATACGCTTGGCTTCGTCCTGCTCGACCAGGGCGGCGTCCATCTTGGCATCCAGTTCGGGGTTGGAATACTTCATGCGGTTGTTAAGCGACCCGGTGTAGAAAAGGAGACGCAGGTTGTTGTCGGCAGATACCAGGTTGACGTGAGCAGCCATGCAAGCATCGTGCTTGTTTTCCGCAATCAGGGTGTTACGCACAGCCGTTTCTCTTTCATCAATGGCCATAGTCACGCCGATTTGCTTAAACTGATCCTGAAGGACGGGGGCGATGGCGCGGGCGGTGGAGTCGTGGCAAATGAGGGCAAAGCTAAAGCCATCGGCGTAGCCGGCTTCGGCCAAAAGTTCTTTGGCGCGCTCGGGATTATAGGTGTAGCCCTGTACATCGCCGCTAAAAGCGTAGCTGATGTCGGTCAGGTAATAGTCCTGAACAGAGCCAAGGCCGTTTGAGGCAACGATCATAACGTTGTCTTTATTAACGGCCATGTTCATCGCCTGGCGCACGCGGATGTCCTTGAAAGGCGCGCCGTGCTCTTCCGATACGTTCATGACCATGTAGTTAAGGCGGGAGCCTTTCAGGCGGTGGAGGACCAGGTTGGGGTCTTCCTCAATGTACATCAGTTCGTTCACTGACGGGGTCTGGCAATAGTCGATGTCGCCTGTTTGCAGGGCAATAACACGGGTGGCGTCTTCTTTATATTGGCGAAGGATTAGGCGCTTGGTGTTAGGCATCTTGCCAAAGTATTGGTCAAAGCGATCCATGATAACTTCGTTACCAAAATCGATGGAAGTGTAGGCAAAAGCGCCCGAACCGATTTTCAGGCCCTCATCGGGGCTTTCAGTCACGGCCTTTTCAGAGATGATGGACATGTTGGGGTTGGTAACGTCAAACATGAAGCCGGTGGAGGGGCCGCTTAAAATAAATTGAACGGTGTAGTCATCTAGCGCAACAATTTCTTTGATGATTTGCACCTTGGCCTTGGTGGCGGAGCCTTCCTTGGCGCGGGTGTAGGTGAAAATGACGTCGCTTGCCTTGACAGGCTCGCCATTATGGAAGAAGGCGTTATCGTGGAGGTGGAAGGTGAACACGGTGCCGTCTTCGCTTACATCATAGGACTTGGCAAGGTCGGGCACATATTCCTGGGTGTCGTAGTCCCACTTCATGAGGGTGGAGTGGCTGATGGTGTAGAATACCTGGTTGGTAATGGAGGCGGTATCCTGCATGTCAACGGTGGTAAAGACGTTTGCAAGGCCGATAATAATCTCTTCCTTATACTTCGGCTCTGCGGTGCTGGTTACGATGCCAGAAAGCATCATTATGCATAGCATCATAGCCAACAAGATACGGGTAATTGTTTTCATATATATGACTCCTTTCTATTTGGTGGCAGTCTGCCACAATTCTGTACAAGTATAGTTACGGAGCACATCTTTGTCAAGAGGCAGTTTTTTACAAATAAAGAACCGCACCGGTAAGGGCGCGGTAGGGTTTTGGTGGTTTGTTGCTGTTACCGGATGACAAACCCGTCTTTATCATCGGCGTCTATCACCAGCGTTTGCCCTGAGGTCAGGTCGCCTTGGATAATGGCTTTGGAAATCAGGGTTTCAATCTTGGCTTGAAGCAGGCGCTTCATCGGGCGGGCGCCGTAGACGGGGTCATAGCCCTGCGCCATCATGCGCTGGGTGGCCTGGTCGGTCAGTTCTAAGTACAGGTTCTTGTCTTCCATTCTCTTGCGCAGCCTGTTAAGGAGGAGGTCAATAATGTCGCGGATATTGTCCTTGGAAAGGGGCGAGAAGAAAATGGTATCGTCAATGCGGTTTAAGAACTCCGGCCTGAATGCCTTGCGCAGCTGCGCCCTGACGCCTTCACGGGTGGCTTCCGATACCACGCCGTCGTCGCTGAGCGATGAAAGGATGATATCCGAACCCAGGTTGCTGGTCATAATCAGGATGGTGTTTTTAAAGTCCACCGTACGGCCCTGGCTATCGGTCAGCCTGCCATCATCCAGAATTTGTAAGAGCATGTTAAACACATCGGGGTGGGCTTTTTCGATTTCGTCAAAGAGAATGACGGAATAAGGCTTTCTGCGGACGGCTTCGGTTAGCTGACCGCCCTCTTCGTAGCCAACGTATCCGGGAGGCGCTCCGACTAATCTGGAGACGGAAAACTTTTCCATATACTCGCTCATGTCCAGGCGAATGAGCATGTGTTCATCGTCAAACAGGTTTTCGGCAAGGGCCTTGGCAAGCTCGGTTTTGCCAACGCCTGTCGGTCCCAAAAAGAGGAAGGAACCGATGGGGCGGTTTTCATCGGCAATGCCGGCCCGAGACCTGAGGATGGCGTCTGAAACAGCCTGGATGGCTTCGTCCTGACCAACCACCCGCTGGTGCAGCTCCTTAGGCAGCCTCAGCAGCTTTTCCCGGTCGCCTTCCATGAGCTTGGTCACGGGGATGCCCGTCCAGCGCCCCACAATGCGGGCGATTTCTTCTTCGGTCACCTTGTCTCTAAGATAGGTGTTGTCCCTTGCGCCCTCGTTTGCTTCTTCCTGTTCAAGCTCGGCTTTCAGCTTGGGCAGGCGGCCATACTTTAATTCCGCGGCTCTGTTAAGGTCATAGTTTTGCTCGGCCTTGGCAATCTCCGCGTTGATGGCTTCCAGCTCTTCTCTTAGCTTTTGTGTTTTGCCAATGGCGTTCTTTTCGTTTTCCCACTTGGCGGTCATTTCCTTGTATTCATCCCTGAGGTTAGAAAGCTCTTCCTGAAGCTGCTGCAAGCGCTGCTTGGACAGGCGGTCTTCTTCCTTTTGCAGGGCCGCTTCCTCGATTTCAAGCTGCATAATGCGGCGGCGCTTTTCGTCAAGCTCGGCGGGCATGGAGTCCATTTCGGTGCGAATCATGGCGCAGGCTTCATCCACCAGGTCAATGGCTTTGTCGGGCAGGAATCTATCGGTGATGTAGCGGTGCGACAGGGTGGTGGCGGCAATCAGGGCGTTGTCCTGAATCTTGACGCCGTGGAACACTTCGTAGCGCTCCCGCAAACCGCGTAGGATGGAGATGGTGTCTTCCACCGTGGGTTCATCCACTATAACGGGCTGAAAGCGCCTTTCAAGGGCGGCGTCCTTTTCGATGTATTGGCGGTATTCATCTAAAGTGGTGGCGCCGATGCAGTATAGTTCGCCCCTTGCCAGCATGGGTTTTAATAGGTTGCTGGCGTCCATGGCGCCATCGGTTTTGCCGGCGCCTACAATGTTGTGCAATTCGTCAATAAACAGCAGAATCTGACCCTGGCTGTTTTTCACTTCGGCAAGCACAGCCTTTAAGCGCTCTTCAAATTCGCCCCGGAACTTGGCGCCCGCGATAAGGGAGCCCATATCCAGAGAGAAAATGGTGCGGCCCTTTAAGTTGTCGGGCACATCGCCCGCGACAATGCGCTGGGCAAGGCCTTCGGCAATGGCCGTTTTGCCAACGCCGGGTTCACCAATCAATACGGGGTTGTTTTTGGTTTTGCGGCTGAGGATGCGTACCACGTCGCGGATTTCGCTGTCCCTACCGATAACGGGGTCAAGCTTTTGATCCCTTGCCAGCTTCGTTAGGTCGGTGCCGTATTTGGTCAAGGCATCGTAGGTATCTTCCGGGGTGTCGCTGGTTACCCGGGTGCAGCCCCTGACAGTTGAAAGGGCGGCCAGCACATCCTTTTCATTGATTTGGTGGCGGCCCATCAGTTTATTGATTGTGGGTCCGCCGTTTGTAATCAGGGACAAAAACAAGTGCTCAACGCTCATGTATTCATCCTTCATGTTTTTGGCCAGGGTGCCGGCTTCCCTTAATACCTTGTCCATTTCCTGGGAAACATACACCTTGCCCTGTTCCTGACCGCCGTGGTACTGGAGCTTGGGCAGGTTTTGAATTTCTTTTAAGGTATCCTGTAAAAGGGCCTGGCTGTTTTTGCCCATCTTTTCAAGCAGCTGGGCACTGAGCCCTTCCGAGGCGTTGAGAAGGGCATATAATAAATGTACAGGCTCAACAGTCTGGTTGCCATGCTCTTTGGCAACCAGGTTGGCGCCTTGTAAGGCCTCTAAACTTTTTTGCGTATACTGTAATTCGTTCATTCATTGTCCTCCTGGGAAGGTCGTATTGACTTTCTTTGACCTTCATTTACATTATACCCCAAATCAGCTATGGAAGCAAAGGATATTTCAATATTTTTTTGAACAAATGATGAACGTTTTTAAATGACATCCAAAAACCCCCGCCACTTGGATAAGGGCGGGGGAGTGATAAGTTTTAGGTTGAGTTTTATTTTCCGGGCGCTACGGTCGGAGCGAAAGTAGGCATCACGATAGGGTCCATGAGCAGCAGCATGGAGTTGCGCAGGGCTGCGTTGGCGGGCGAGTTTTCCCAGAAGCGGCGGAACTCGGTGTTCACAGGCTTGGGGAACTTCCAATAGCTTACAACGTTGCGCACGCTCATCAGCACGTTGGTATCGCCGTTTAAATCAAACTGGATGCTGAAAGGCACACCGAAGCGGAACTTGGTAAAGGGGTCAATATAGCTTTTCAGGGGCTCGTCATTGGGAATGACCACGTCCTGGTAGCTGCCGAAAATGTTCAGGTACTCCTGCTTTTGCTCGGTATTGCCGCCCTTGCCGTCATAATAGTTATGGTAGGTGATAAGCACGGTGTCGCCCGACACGTCCACATACACCTCGCCAATCACATACATGTTGGTAGCGACCAGCTCATAAGTCTGGCGGCCCTGGCGGGTTAAATCAAGGGGGGTAAACATGTACCACAGGTCGGTTAAGCTGGGGGTCAGGTCCCTGAAATGGGGGCCGAAGCTTGAGGCGGTGTTGTTGGCGTAGCGCTTGTTAATGAGCTGTTCGTAAATGGGGTTGTTAAACTCATCGTACTTGACCAGCTTTTGCGCGAAATAGAAGGTCTGCTTTACGTTGTTGGAGGTCGTTATCTTGTAGCGGTAGGTGTTGATGTTGCCTTTTTCGGGCAGCGCCTTGTACAGCGCCGAAGGCATTTCAAAGCTGGTTCCGGCCGGCACAACAAAGTTAATGGTGTGAATGGTAATTTTGGCAGCCTCATCGTACACTTCCACGGTCACGGTAATGTCCGCGGCGGTGCCGTTTTCAACCGTCAGGGCGGTGGCACCGGTCTGGGGGTCGTAGCTGTCTTTGGCTTGCGTGATTTTGACCTTGCCTTCTGCCAAAGCGGGGATGGCGCTTACCACCATCAAAACGGCAAGCATGAGGGATAATAGTTTCTTCATAAAAAGTCTCTCCTTTTTCTTGGTCTCACCTATATAACGGTTGGGGAATGAAATATTTTGCATCAGTGCGGAAAAGAAATTAATTCTTCCAGTTCTTTTGGCAGCGGGGCAGATAAATCAAGGGTTTTTCCCGTCATCGGGTGCTTTATTTGAAGCCTGTGGGCGTGCAGCGCGAAGCGTCCGGGCAGGCGCTCATCTTCCTTGCCGTATAGAAAATCCCCAACCACAGGATGGCCGATGGAAGCAAGGTGTACCCTGATTTGGTGCGTGCGGCCGGTGAACAGCCGCAGCCTTACAAGCGAGCGCTGCCCTGCGGATTGAATAAGCCAGTACCGGGTGTTAGCCGGTTTTCCGTTTTCTATAACCGCGTGCCTGATGGGGCCAACCCTGCCGATGGGGCGGTCAATGCACCCTTCCTTTGACGGGATGCCTTCAACAACTGCCAGGTATTCCCTGACAAATTCGCCTGTATGCAGCATCTTCTGCATAAGCTGGTGGGTGTGGCCGTCTTTGGCAAGCGCCATCAGCCCGCTTGTTCCCTTATCCAAACGGTTCACGGGACGATAGACAAAGTTTTCCGGCTGTCTTATATAAGAATATACCCGGTTTTCCAGCGTTTCCACGCCGCTTTGCGAGCCGATAGACAGCAAAGGGGCGGGCTTGTTCACAATCAAAAGGTCATCATCCTCAAACACCACATCCAGCGGGCAGGAGGAGGGCGCGGGCATGCTGTTACTTTGCTGAGGGAAAATCAGCTCAATTCTGTCCCCTTCTTTCACCACATACCTTGCCCGGACGGGCTGGCCGTTCAGCAAGACGCCGCCTGAAAACTTCATTTTAGAAAAGGCCGTGGCTGATACTTTCAGCGCGCCGCGAACAAGGGACACAACGGTCTTGCCCTCTTCCTCTTTTGTTACGCGGTGCAGCATGCCGGTCTCCTTTGTTCCTGATTCTATATAATGAAATCATAGCACCCTCTTTACCAAAGCGCAAACAGGCTTCCTCGTTTGCCAAACCCACCATGAAGGGGTATAATATCCTTGAATTTATCCAAGGAGATGAAAGCGATGAAATTAGGCGTAGTAGGCTTGCCCAACGTAGGAAAAAGCACGCTGTTTAACGCGATAACCAACGCCGGGGCGCAGGCCGCCAACTATCCCTTTTGCACCATAGAGCCCAACACCGGCATCGTGGCGGTGCCCGATGAGCGCATCTATCGGCTAAGTGAAATGTATCATCCCAAAAAAACCACCCCCGCCACGGTGGAGTTTCTGGATATCGCCGGCCTTGTCAAAGGCGCCAGCCACGGCGAAGGCCTTGGCAACAGGTTTTTATCGCACATCCGTGAAGTAGATGCCATTGTGCACGTGGTGCGCTGCTTTGAAGACGACAACATCATCCATGTGGATGGCAGCGTGGACCCCGCGCGCGACATCGAAACCATCAACCTGGAGCTGATTTTCGCCGACATGGAAACCGTGCAGAAGCGGGGAGAGAAGGCAGCCAAGCTGATTAAGACCGGCGAAAAAAAATACGTCTATGAAAAAGAGCTGGCCGACAGGCTCTACGCTCACCTTGAAAGCGGCAAGCCCGCCCGCACCTTTGAAATGGATTCCGATGAAAAAGAGATCATCTCGTCCTGGTTTTTGCTAACCAATAAAAAGGTCCTGTATGTTGCCAATATCGCCGAAGATGATATCGGCCAGGACAGTCCTTTTGTTACCAAGGTCAGGGAACTGGCCAAGGCCGAGGGGGCGGAAGCCCTTGCCATCAGCGCCGGCATCGAGGAAGAGATTGCCGCCCTGCCCGAAGACGAAAAGGCCGAATATTTAGCCGCCCTCGGTATCGAAAAAAGCGGCCTGGACCGCCTGATTCAAACAAGCTACGCTCTGCTTGGTCTCATTTCCTTTTTAACCATCGGAGAGGACGAGTGCCGCGCCTGGACCATCGTCCGGGGTACCAAGGCACCGCAGGCGGCGGGCAAAATCCATACCGATTTTGAACGGGGCTTCATCCGCGCCGAAGTCGTCCCCTACGAAACGCTCATTTCCCTTGGCTCCATTGCCGCCTGCCGTGAAAAAGGCCTGGTGCGCTCGGAGGGCAAGGAATATGTCATGCAGGATGGCGATGTAACGCTCTTTAGGTTCAACGTGTAATGGGCAGGCTGTCTTTCTTTGTGAAGCGATTGATGCGCCTTGACTGGAGGCGTTTTTCACAGACCTTTCAAAAATTAAAGACAACCACCGGCAAATCCGCCCCCGCGCTTCTTGCCGATTTATTGGTCTGCGGCGTCAGGTACAATGCCGGCTACATGGATTACCTCATCGCCCGCATGGACAAGTTAAACCATCAGCAGCGAAAGACCGTGATCACCCGCGGCATCAGCAACAACATCGTGCGCCGCATGAACGATAAAAGCTACTGGCATTTTTTTGACGATAAGCAAGAGTTTAACCAGGTTTTCGCCCGCTGGGTCAGGCGCCCGTCCATCCGCTTTGACGAAAACACAAGCCTTGAAGACCTCAAAACCTTTCTGCAAGGCAAAGACAGCGTCTTTATCAAGCCCATTGAGGGCTCAAGCGGTGTGGGCGTTCATAAGCTATCGGGCGAAGAGCTGCGCGATGTGGAAAAAGTGTTCAGCCACTTACAAACGCTTGGCGCCAGCATCGTGGAAGAAACCGTTATCCAGCACGAAAGCTTGCAGGCCTTGTGCCCCACTTCCGTCAACACCGTTAGGGTGGCCACCCTTTTGGGCGACAAACAAGAGGGCATTGTCTACGCCTTTTTGCGTGTAGGCAACGGCAAGGTCATGGACAATGTCGATTGCGGGGGAATGGCCGCCCGTGTGAACCTTGAAACCGGCGCCATCGCCACCCCCGCCGCCGACAAAGCCGGCAACGTGTTTGAAAAGCACCCCATGACAGGCACGCCCTTTGTGGGCTTTACCATCCCCTATTTTGATGAAGCCAAAGCCATGTGCCTTGAAGCCATGCGTGTGGTACCGCAGCTGCGCTTTGTGGCCTGGGACATTGCCATCACCCCGGACGGCCCCGTATTTATCGAAGGCAACTCCTTTCCCAGCCACGCCGTGCCGCAATTTGCCGCCCACTACCCCGACGGCATCGGCATCTTGCCCGAGTTTCAAAAGTTTATCGACGTTGATGCAAAATAAACCTTCTGTCGTTCGTTAGATAGTTAGAGCAAGTTATCAAGCTTCAGCGTTTGAAAGGAGAATGAACATGAATTTACTGAACGCTTTGCTACTGTACATGAGCTTGCTGACGGCGGGCTCCATGCAGCAGCTTCCCGAATTAACCCCGCCGCCGGCGCCCTTTGTAACCATTGCGCCCGAGACGGTCGCTACCGTCGCGCCCATTGTAACGGCCGCGCCTTCTCAAACGGCAGTGGTGGTTCCGCCCGCTGCGGGGCAAACGGCCCTGCCCACCCAAACGCCCGTGATTAAAACCACCGTGGCCATGGGCGATCGGGGCGACAATGTCCGCAAGCTGCAAAAACGCCTGATTGAGCTGCGGTATTTATCCAAGGGAGAGGACGACGGCATCTTCGGCCAAAAAACCAAGCGGGCCGTTGAGCGCTTCCAAAACTACAACAACTTAAAGGTAGACGGTGTCGCCGGTCCCAAAACCCTGGACAAGCTGTACAACGACCCCAAGGTTGTTGTCGGCCCCGTGGATGTAGACACCCAGCCCAAACCCACCCAGACCCCCAAGCCCGCCGTGACGGTGCAGGTGCCCGTTGTGTATCTGGACGAGCAGGGCAAAGAGCTTGCCCGCCAAAACCTCTTTTTCCAGCAGGGCGTTACCACCATGCATTCCAACAACGCCAGCGTGCCCGAGGGCTATGTCATTATCAGCCCGGCCAGCGTCAAGGTCACTGTTTCCCAGGACGGCAAAGCCAGCCCCGAGCAGGTGATTTTCATTTACAAGGCGCCCGCCCCCGTGACGGAGGCGCCAACGGAAGTACCGACAGAAAAGCC
>CAYFTJ010000013.1:0-39768 GCA_964346155.1 uncultured Oscillospiraceae bacterium | reverse complement strand
GCAATGAAACTTGTGAGAATTACTTTACACCCCGTATGACCATGGTAACGGACACATCGGTATCCCATTGCTTGATACCTTGGTCATAGAGCTTGATTCTTTTGTCATACTTGGTATTGATTACTCGTTTTAATTCTTCAACTTCAGAAAAAGTCACCACATTTTCCGCGACATGCAGCAATCTTTCAGCGCTATCAAGGCTGCAAAGTCTGTTGGCATTGATCATGGCATACGCCATATCTTTTGAATAACAAGGGTTGTCAGGCGTTAAATTGACAGTAATATATTCGGTCCTGACATTCTTAAAACCATATTTTTCCATACTTAGCGGTAACTCCGCTTCATTTTGTGCGTATGCTGCCACCGCGTACTTTTCATGAAGGCCGGAAAAACACTGTTCCACTCGTTGCCAAATGTCTCGTTCAAATTCCGTTTCTTCGGCTATGCAGGGGGCAACAATGCTGATGCCTTTTCTTGCGGACAAAACAAGACACACGCCGTTTTCTTTTAATACCCTATATTGTTCACTATAAAATTTTGAAGGTTCAATATGCTCTGCCATTGTGTTTGATATGGTTACATCAAACGAATCATCTTCAAAAGGCAGAGCCGTAGCATCGGCTTCTAAATATTGAATGTTTGTAGCCTGGGCGCGGGCGAAATTGATAAAATTGCTGTCTCTGTCGATGCAAGATACCTGGGCCTTGGGATACCAACGAGAAAGAGCCTCGGCTAATGCGCCCGGTCCGCAGCCAACTTCAAGTATTTTGCTTTCATTGCCAATGGCAAATGCTTTTAAATATTTTTCTTTGAAATGGTCTGCAAATCGAAGCGAGCGTGAAGAATACAGGGTATTGATATTTTGAACATAGGTTGACCATACTGTATTCATGCCGCACCTCGATAAATTTTGCTATTCTTTATGCTTTGTATAACCGCTTATCGGTTATTCCTTGCTACTTATAATCCCGCCGCCAAGGCATATATTGCCATCGTAAAAGACTGCGCTTTGGCCGGGGGTGATGGCGCGCTGGGGTTTATCAAACAGCACCTTGCCTTCAGTGCCGTTCACAATCAAGGTGACGGGTTGATCAGGCTGGCGGTAACGGAATTTTGCCATCAGTTTGACAGGCTGCCCATCTTCTGCCGGCGCTTCCTTCACCCAGGTAACATCTTCAATGGTTGCGGAATTTGAATACAAAAGTTCATGGTCATCGCCCTGAGCAACAATCAAACGGTTATTCTTTAAATCCTTGTCCACCACAAACCAGGGCCGCCCATCGCCATGCCCGCCAATGCCAAGGCCTTTGCGCTGGCCCAGGGTGTAGTACATGAGGCCATCGTGCGTGCCCAGGGGTTCGCCGCTGGTAGATACCATGTTTCCTTTTTGGGCTGGTAAAAATTCTGACAAAAAGTTTTTGAAGTTTCTTTCGCCAATAAAACAAATGCCGGTGGAATCTTTTTTATGGCTGACAGGCAAGTTATTTTCTTCAGCGATTTTACGCACTTCCAGCTTGGTAAGCCCTCCAACAGGGAAAAGGGTTTGCTTTAATTTATCCGATTTGACCATGTATAAAAAATAGCTCTGGTCTTTATTTTGGTCAAGGCCCCGTAAAAGGTGCCCCCCGCTGTCGGTGTTGACAAAGTGGCCGGTGGCTATCTTGTCCGCACCCAGCATCAGGGCGTAATCAAAAAAAGCCTTGAACTTGATTTCCCGATTGCACAGGACATCAGGGTTGGGGGTTCGGCCTTTTTTATATTCAGAAAGAAACAGGCTGAACACCCGTTCTTCATATTCCTTGGTAAAGTTGACGGCGTAGTAGGGAATGCCGATCTTGTCGCACACACCCTGTACATCTCTCCAATCTTTTTCGGCGGGGCACACGCCGTTTTCGTTGGTTTCGTCCCAGTTTTTCATAAAAACGCCCGTGACATCGTAGCCCTGCTGCTTTAATAGCAAGGCGGAAACGGCGGAATCCACGCCGCCCGACATGCCCACCACTACCCGCACGGTTGTACCTCAAAGGCCTGCAATCTTGGGAGGATGCGGTTTAACAGCTCTTTTTGCACGCTGTCAATATCCTGATCTGCGTTAACGATAACAAAGCGGTCGGGATCATTTTGAATAATCTTTTGATAGGCATCCGCCACCCGATTGTGAAAATCCATTTGACTCAGTTCAATCCTGTCCGCGCCCGTGGCCGTTACCCGCCTTGTTAAGGCAACGTCGGGGTTAATGGCCAAAAAAGCAGTGGTATCAGGTAAAAGCCCATCGATGGCGGGGGCATTGATGGCGGTAACCAAGTCGATGCCAAGCTCCCGCCCGCCGCCCTGATAAGCGATGCTGGAATCCACATAACGGTCGCACACAACCAAATACCCCTCTTTTAAGGCAGGCTTAATCACTTCTTCCACATGCTGCGCCCGTCCCGCGGCAAACAGCAGGGCTTCGGTGCGGCAGGTCATGGAGCGGTTGTCCACGTCAAGCAAAAGCTGCCTGATTTTTTCACTCACCGGAGTACCGCCCGGCTCGCGGGTAAAAAGAACTTTATAGCCAAGTTTTTGCAAAGAAAGAGCCAGCATCTCCGCCTGGGTGGATTTTCCTGAGCCGTCATTTCCCTCTAGGGAAATGAAGTGGCCTTTCATGGGTTGAATACCCAACAGGTCATAAAGCTCATCAACACTGTCGATAAGAGCGTCGGGCTTTGCGTCTATCAAGTCTTGCCTGCTGCCCGCGCCATAGGTGACAGCGATGGAGGCGATGCCGTTTTTATGAGCGCCCACAATGTCGCCGACAGTGTCGCCAATCATGACGGCTCCTTGCATGTTGTTGCCTAAGAGTTTTTTTAGGGCGTATTCCTTGTCTCCGAACCTTTCGCCGGGCTCGGGAGCAACTAAATCCTCAAAAAAATGGTCGAGAAAATAGTGCTCAAGTGTTTTGTGGGCAATATCTTTCTTTTTTCCGGTCGCGACAAACAGCCTTGCGCCGGCATGCTTCAAGGCCGTTATCACAGAACGGACGCCCGGGAACAGGCTGCTTTCTTTCCAGCCTATATTCTCATAGTATTCCCTGAAAAAAAGGGTGGCCTTTTCCGACTCTTCCTTAGACATCTGGCAGAGGTTTTGAAAGGAATCACCAAGAGGCGGGCCGGAAAACCTGGCCAGTTCCTCATCGGGGAGGATGGGGCTGTTCATTTTCTTTAAGGCATATCGAACGGCTTTAAGAATACCGGGCATGGTATCGTCGACGGTGCCGTCCAAATCAAAAACTACGGTGGAGTACTTCATGGCAATCTTTCTGTATATTGGATAAGGCTATTTAGGAAACGGATGCAATTTTCTTCGTTGCCGCTTGAGACGCTGACAGCAAGCACCATATTGTCAGTGGGCACCATGGCTTCATGAAAGCCGGTCAGGCTGTCGCAGGGGACACCGTACAGATGGTATTCCGTGGCGGTGATTTTATCGTTAAAGTCGGTTTCGATGTAGGTAACATAGCCCTTGTTCCAGGAGATGTTTCGGCCGGAAATTTGCCCGTTTTCAAGATACCCATCCAGATTAACAAAGGCGCCTTGGGCGGCGTAGCGCTTAAATTCATCGGCAGGTAGCATATAAATATCGCCCTGGCCTGTCATTAGATAGGTGGAAAGCTGGATGGTGGTGTAATAATCCTGCGTGCCGCCCGATAAAAGAACGGTGGATGATACGATTTCCATATCGGGTACGCTTTCCTGCCAAATGGGGTAGAGGTAGGCATCCAGTTCCTCAGGCTTGGTGAAGCTGCTTTGAATATATAAATCGATCCGCTTGTTTTCCGGCGGATGATAGGCTGTTTGGATATAGAACATATCCCACAGAAAAAAAGAAAGCGCAATAACCAGCGCATGTTTCCACCAGTTGTATCGGAAGTGATTGCGGATGGTTTCTTTGGTTAGAGGAGTTTTCAGCTTCATTGGTTTTGTCCGTTCAAAATAATGTCAGCGTTCAGGAGATAGTTTTCTATACCGGGCGTCGCTTTAATGCTTAGGTCATTTAAAATAAAGAGGGCGTGAACGTCGGGGAACTGCTTGAGGAAGGCCAGCCCTTCGTCCACCGGCATTAAAAACAATGCCGTTGAAAGCAGGTCTCCCAGTCCTGAGTCTTTTGCAATCACCGATACCGAGCGCATATGGTTAGACGGAAATAAGGTATCCGGGTCAATCAGGTGATGATAACGCTGGCCGTTTACCGTGTAGTAGCGCTGATAGTCGCCGCTGGTGACAACTGCCCAATCATGCAGCTGTAAAATCAGCTGGGGAAGGCCGCTTGGTTGTCCTGCTTCCATGCTGCCGGGATCCTGAATGGCGATGCCCCAATTGTCGCGGCCGTCAAGCGGCGGTTTGGCTGCGTAGACGTTGCCGCCGGCGTTGATTAAAAAGTGCTGTACATTTCCTTCAAGTAAAATATTGGCAATTTCCTGCACCGCGTAGCCTTTGGCGACGGCGCCAAGATCCAGCTGAAGAGCGGGGTCAAGGAAATGGACAGTACTTTCATTTTCGTCAAGCACTACCTTGTCAAAGTCGGTGTGCAGGGCTGCTTTCTGTAAAGCGTCCAAATCAGGCAGGAAAGCTTTTTCGGGATTCTCAATGGAAAAGTCGCGCGCATTGTGCCAGATTTTCAGCACGCTGCCCAGGGCGACGTTGACCTGCCCCTGCATTTTAGGCTGATGCTCCTTGCAAAAAGCCAGCAGCCGATAGAGCTCATCGTCAATTTTTACGGGAGCGTTTTTCGCTTCCTGGTTGATAGTGTAGAGGTTGTTAATGCCGGGATAGGCGTTGTACCCATCGTACAGTTGATGATACTTTTGAAACAAGCTTTCTGTTTTTTGGGCGAACTCATTGAAAGTTGCTTCATCCTGTGTGTAGGCCATGACAGTAATCATGGTATCAAAGGTATCAAAAAAATTGTGGGTAAACTTTTGATATGTAGGTTCCGTGGCTGCTGGTGGAACGGGCGTTTCCGCTGCCTTTTTGGGCGCGCAGCCGGTCAGGACAAGAACCAGACTTACCAGGAGGACGGCCAGCGCCTTACTTTTCTTCAACATAACCAAGGGTCCTTAAATCATTGAGTGAGTCACGCCAGCCCGAGCGGACCTTGACCCATAAATCAAGGTGAACATGGGTATCCAAAAGCGTTTCGATGTCCCTGCGGGCAGCGGAGCCGATTTTGCCAATCATCTGCCCCTGTTTGCCGATAATGATACGCTTGTGGGTGTCCCGTTCACAGTAAATGGAAGCGTGAATTTGGGTAAAGCCTTCGTTTACCTTTTCAAAGGCGATGATTTCAATACCGATGCCGTGGGGAATTTCTTCCTGTAAATAAAGCAGCGCCTTTTCCCTGATGATTTCACTGACCAGAATCCTTTCGGGCTGGTCGGTAATCATGTCGTCGGGGAAATATTTGGGGCCTTGGGGCAAGCT
Organism: uncultured Oscillospiraceae bacterium; assembly: GCA_964346155.1. Taxonomy (GTDB): domain Bacteria; phylum Bacillota; class Clostridia; order Christensenellales; family Aristaeellaceae; genus DTU024. The sequence goes on along the minus strand of CAYFTJ010000013.1, from coordinate 34,309 downwards.
GTCAATGATGGCAGATTTCAATTCGTCCACGCCGTCGCCAGTTTTGGCGCTCACAGGGATAATGGCTTTAAAGGGATAGTCTTTAAACCTGTCAATGATAGCGAGCAGCTGTGCCGGAGGGACACGGTCGATCTTGTTTAAGACAAGAAAGCAGGGCAATCCTTCTTTTGCGTAGTTCTGAGCGATTTTTTCGTCGGCAGGCTTTAGGTCGCAAACGTCCAGCAGGATGCAGAGGGCGTCAATGCCCTTGAGCGCTTCTTGTACGGAATCGATCATATACTTGCCCAGCATGGTTTTCGCCTTATGAATGCCGGGCGTGTCAAGCAAAACCACCTGAGCGTTTTCACAGTTCATAACGCCCATCATGCGGGAGCGGGTGGTTTGGGGTTTGGGGGAAACGATGGCAACTTTCTCTCCAACCAAGCGGTTAACCAGGGTGGATTTGCCAACGTTAGGCCGCCCGATCAGGGCGACAAAGCCGGAGTGAAAAGGCTGTTCAGCCACGGTTTTTCTCCTTTCCAAGGAAGGCGTCGATGCCGTATTCGGGTGAAAAAGCGTAAGGGAGCAGTTCGCCAAGGGTGCTTTCCAGGGCCTGTCCGTCCCAGGTGACATAGATCGGCATGCTGGCCGGCGCAAATTCGGACAGTACCTGCCTGCAGGCGCCGCAGGGCCAGGGAGCAGTGCCTTTGGCTGCGATGGCGATGGCCTGAAAGCGGCGATGGCCCTGGCTGACGGCTTTAAATACAGCCGTGCGCTCGGCGCAGTTGCTAAGGCCATAGCTTGCGTTTTCGACATTGCAGCCGGTAACAAGGCTGCCGTCTTCGGTTAACAGGCAGGCGCCGACCGGAAAGTGCGAGTAGGGGGAATAGCTGTTTTCCATTGCCTTGACAGCAAGCTTTAGCATCCCGTTTTTGTCGGGTTCAGGCAGGCAGACTTCTTTCATGGCTTCTTCTTCTTTTGCGCGCATGATGGTTTTCTCCTTCGTGTTCATGTGGTCGTAACCAAACAGGTGAAAAACGCCGTGAACCAATAAATAACAAAGCTCTCTCTGCAGGGAATGTCCAAAGGCCTGTGCCTGCTTTTGGGCGTGGTCCATGGAAATGAAAATCTCCCCAAGGTCTATGGCCCTTTCGTCGGGATTATAAGCCGATTGTAGGAGGGCCGGCACGTTTTTGGCGGTTTTATCTTTGGGGTAATTGATGGCAGGATAGCTTAAAACATCGGTCGGGGCATCTACAAGACGGGTTTGCTTGTTGATAGCCTGAATACTATTATCATCGCAAATGGTCAGGCTGATAAAGCAAGGGGGCTGGATTCCTTCTGCGCGCTTTGCGCAATCAAAGGCTTTGGACAATAGCTGCTCCTCCTCTTTTGTAAGAGGCGGGCAGTTTAGGTAGTCGATCCAAAGGGCCATGCCTTACTTTGCCTCTTTGGCCGCGGGCGCGGGCTTGGTGATACCAAACAGTTCCCGCGCGCTCTTTTTTCTGCGCTGCTGGTCGGGATATTCAATGCGCTCGTGGAATACGCCGTAGAGGACGTTGGCGCAGGTATCGGCAATCAGGTGCAGGTCTCGAACGGATAAAGAAGAGTTTTCGAGCTGCCCGTCATCAATCTTTCCCTGAATGAGTTTTAAAACAAAGTTTCGAATATCGTCCTTGGTGGGCGATTTGAGCGTGCGAACGGCGGCCTCAATGGTATCGCAAAGCATGACAATGGCCGCTTCTTTGCTGACGGGCGGCGTGCCGTCATAGCGGTAGTCTTCGGGGTTGACCTCTTCGCCGCTCTCCTGGGCCTTTACAAAAAAGTACTGAACCAGCGAATTGCCGTGATGTTGGCTGATAATGTCCTGCAGCTCCGGCGGCAGGCGATGCTGTTTGGCCATGGCAAGGCCGTCACGGATATGGGCGGTAATGATGGCAGCCGACATGGCCGGGCTTGATTCGTCGTGAACGTTACCGATACCGATTTGGTTTTCCTTAAAATACAAAGGGCGTTTGAGTTTTCCAATATCGTGATAATAACCGCCGGCACGGGCAAGCAGGGGGTTGGCGCCGATACGCTCGGCACAGGCTTCAGCTAAATTGGCAATGATCAGGCTGTGGTAGTAGGTGCCCGGCGCTTCAGTGATTAACTGATGCAACAGAGGCTGGGTGGGGTTGCACAGGTCAAGCAGTCTTGACTGGGTGGGCAGATTAAACATCCATTCCAAAACGGGCTGCAGTCCTAAACTGAGTAAAACCGACAAAAGACTGCCGCCAAGAGAATAAAGGGCGCTTGGCATAACCACGGCAATGGAGCTTGATACCATAATGCCTACGCCGATAATGACCAGGAAACTGATCAGCGCGCCCAAAGCGCCAATCAGCAGGATTCTCGCGCGCTGTATATTGCCTTTTAAGAGCACGGAACTAACACTGCCGGCAAGCAGCGAGGAACAAAGGACATAGGCAATGTCGCTTGTTGTGCTGTGGCCGCCGATGGAAAGGCCAAAGGCCAGCAAGACCGACAGGGAGAGGTTGGCAATCAAGGCGGCCTCAACGCCGATGGATACCGAAAGCAGCATGCCTGTCAATAACAGGGGCGCCAGGTAAATCAAGTGGATGGTTTTTGCCACCATGCATATGGCGTAGCTGACGATCATGACCAGGTAAATGACCAGCAAATAGCGGCAGGGGGGTGCGTTATTTTTAAGAGCGCGGTATAAAAGCAGGTGCATCAAAAGCATAACGGCTGCAAATAACAGGGCGCCGCCTGCGTAGGTTGCGTAGTCGGTCTTGTTGCTGGATAAAAGGCCCAGGGAGGCCAGCATGCGTATTTGGTTTTCTTTAATCCGCCCCTCACCTTTGACAACGATGTTTTGGCCCTGTTTAAAGACCACATTGTCCACCGCTTCCATGGCTTTTGTGCGCGCCTGTTCGGTAGCTTCTTCGTTGACAATCATGTTGGGCATAATAACGGCCCGTAAAATGGGATGGGCGATATTCTGCAGGGTATTCACATCGGTTTTGTAGCCGATAATTTGCATGATGGAGTTGATGGCAGTGGTTTCCTGTCCCTGGGTTACGTTGGTCTGCATGGTGTTTTTAATGGTATCCCGAAGGGTGACAAACAGGGTGTCGAGGTCTTCTTCGGACATATGCAAAAGAGAAACCAGCTGGAATTCTCTTAATTCAATGTCGGTTAAAATGCTGGAAGCATAGGACAGTTCATCAGGCGTATATTTTTTGTCCAGCGTGTAATCGTCCAGGGTTTGGGCGTACATCAGGACACTGAGCATTTGGCTGCCAATGGTTTCAAGCTTTTGAAGCACCTGCTCGCTTACGCCGTCTTTGTGCGTGTAAATGGGCATGACGCTCTCTGCCGCTTCCTGTCGGTTGCGCTCGGTGGTTACTTCGTCCACCACATCTCTGGTGGCTACGATGGTGGTGGTGGGGACCATACCGACAGACAGCTGGTAGCGCACCGGGGTGATGGACGCAAGAAACAGAACCAGCATGATAAGCGACGAAAGCACTTGCAGCATAACCAGCCGGAACGTTTTAGATGATATAAAGTTTTTTAAACGGTTTAGAAAATTGTTTTGCGGGTTAACGTGTGTTTTTTCAATCACGGTGCTTACCTCCTATTTTCGTAGGCGGTTACGATGCGCGCGACAAGGTCGTTGCGCACGACGTCTCTTTTGTCAAGGGCCACGATGGATACGCCTTCTATATCCTGCAAGACATCAAGGGCATCCGTTAGGCCGGAAACTTTAAAGTTTGGAAGGTCAATTTGCGTTAAGTCGCCTGTTACCACGCATTTGGAGTGCTGACCCATGCGGGTCAAAAACATTTTCATCTGCTCGGGCGTGGTGTTCTGCGCTTCATCCAGAATGATGAAGGCATCCTGCAGGGTGCGCCCGCGCATGAAGGCCAGAGGGGCCACTTCAATCATGCCTCTTTCCAGATACTTTTGGTAGCCTTCAGAACCCAGCATTTCAAACAGGCCGTCATATAAAGGGCGCAGGTAGGGGTCTACTTTTTGGGACATGTCGCCGGGGAGGAAGCCCAGCTTTTCTCCCGCTTCCACTGCGGGGCGGGTAAGAATCAGGCGTTCCACCTCGCGGTTTTTAAGCGCCAGTACGGCCAAGGCAACGGCCAAAAAGGTTTTGCCTGTGCCCGCCGGACCATAAGCCACCGTTAAGGGCGAAGAGCGCATGGCCTGGATATAATTTTGCTGCCCCGGTGTTTTGGCAAAGATGCGCCGGCCTTTATAGGTGTAGGCGACCGTATCGCCGAAATTTACCAGGAAATTGTCCTTTTCTCCGGACAGGCTCGCGTCAATCAGGCTGTGTACAAAGGTGATGTCCAGCGGATGCCCGTTTTGATAGTAGTCAAGCATCCTTTCAAACACCTTGACAGCCACCTGCCGGTTAGGTTCATCGCCGGCAACATGCAGCTGATTGCCCCGGAGCGAGACCCGCACGTTTAACTTTTCTTCAATCAAGCGAACATTCAAGTCGTTAAGACCAAAGAGCGCCATCGTTTGATCCATCGATTCAATAATAATAGGCGAAAACTCCTTTTCAAGAAAGTCTCCGCCTATCATACTATATTTTCACTATTTCCGCAAATTCTTTAAGGCTTTCAAGGCCTTGGCAGGCTTTGGTAAAAGGCGCTTTAAATGCAGGAAAAGCTTTTGCATAGCGCTTAAATTGTTGTACAGCCTTTGATAGAGATTGCGTGCAAGCGTAATATCGCTAAAGGCTGCGTGCCTCTTTCCATACTGCATGGCGCTGACAACATGGGACAGTTCAAGCCAGTCAGTATCCAAAGAATGGGTACGCAAGGCAAAGTCCACCATGGTTTCAGAGGGGCTGGGCTTTTGTCCTACCATTACTGCGGTTTCAAGGCAACCCGTGTACCAAAGACGCAGGATGGCGTTTGGCTCTTTTAATATCAGTGTTCGAATGGCGGGGGATACCCATAGCCACCTTGCAACAACCAATAAGAGCAGAAGCCATAGCCACCAGGAGCTGGCCGGGGGTGACTGGGGCTCAGTGCCGGTATCTGTTTTTGGGCTAGGTGGGGGTGTAGGGCTTGAAAGCGGGTCCTCGGGCGGCGGGGTAGGTGTCTCGGGCGGTGAGGAAGGTGAATCTTGTTCTTCTTCCTCGGGCGGCGGTGACTGCTCGGGCTTGGGACTTGGTGTATTCTGTTCGTTTTCGCTGGATCCTTGGGGGCTGTCGCCTTGGTTTTCGCTTGGCGCGGCTGCATCAAAGGTGACCCAGCCTATGCCGGGGATGTTCACTTCCGTCCAGGCGTGGGCGTCAAGCCCTGTTAAAATAGTGGGCTGATTTGCTTCCATGCTGCCTTGAAAGCCCTCCACATAGCGTGCGGGAAGCCCTGCCAAACGGCAGAGGATCGTCATGCCAGAGGCAAAGTAGGTACAGTAGCCCTGCTTGGTTTCAAACAAAAAGTGGGCAACGAAGTCAGTGTCGCTAGGCGGGTCAATGACATCCTGGGTAAAGCGGTAATTGGTTTGCAGGTATTGCTGGATTGCTGCCGCTTTTTCATAGGGTGTTTGCGCGTCTGCGGTAATTTTATTGGCCAGGTCACGCACGATACTTTCACCGACCAGGTGATTGGGGAGCTGCAAATAGGCATCTTCGCTTAGCGGCACCGTATCTTGTGCTTTTTTGGAAAGTTCAAGTAAATCACCGGAAGCCCGGTAGTCTTCGTACACGACCGTGTAGGTATCGCCTGCTTCAATGTTACGGGTGATAAAAAGCTCGCTAGCCAGGTTAAAGTAAGGCACCATGCGCTCCGAAAAGCTCATGTCCCTTACTCTTTGGGGCATGAGCAAGGTGGAAGTGCCTTGCCTTAACACATGAACGTTGAGGCTTTGCGTTTCCTTGCGCAGTTCTTGCGCGGGAAGTTCCGCGTCAAAAGCTTTGTCCCGAAGGGGCGCGTACCGAAGCGAGCGGTAGGAATAGCGCTGGTCGGAAACGGAATCATACCAGCCGCGGCCGGTGTAATAGTCCTTCACTGTTCCGCGCAGGTATATGGAGCCCTGTCCCTGTATTTCCAATAGGGGCACGTTGACGGGGTTAGGCTTTCCTCCCAGGCCGTCTTCCAAAGGCTGCCAGCCAAGGTTTTTTAAATTGAAAGCTTCCCGCTGGTCGGTGAAAAAGAAGGTGTCGTTCATCCACTGGCGAATATCGGCTGCCTGCTGTTTTAAGGTGGGATTGGTTACAGGCTGTTTAGGTGTCAATACGAAAGAGGAGAGGGCAAGCACAAGGGCAGCCAGCAGCACCAGAGGCCTGCCCCTATGCTGCACCTGTCCGCTGCCCGGCACATCGTGGTCGTCGTCTCCAAAAGATAATAATAAGGGGATGGAGAGGGCAACAGGCCAGTAGTCCAAAAGATTGGCATGATGGCCGGCAAGATACATGGTCATGGAAACAGTGATTAAGATGGCGATGGAGAAGCTGGGTTCGCCGTTTGTAAGCAATAGTCCAAGCAAAGAGCAAACGATGCCCCAGAAAGGCAAAAGAATATCGCTAAACAGCATGACCGTCCCTTGAATCATGGAACCGGAAACAAGGGCGTTGATGATGTTGGGCAGTGCTTGGACAATCCCATAGCTGAATAAAAGGAAGATTAAAACCAAAAAACGAACGCTGGTACGAATCAGGGGTTTAAAAACTTTGGTCAGGCTGAAGGTTGCAATCAGGACAATAGCCGGAACAAGGCTTTGCAGATAAAAACCTTGAAGGCCTACAAGCGACAGACCCGGCAAAATAAGCGCCAGGCTTACAACAAAAGAAACCACCGAAAAGCGCAGGGACGCAATTAGCGTGTTTTTAGACAGGCGAAACATAACACACCTCAATCATTGCGTTTTGCAGCCTGCGAACAAAGGGCAGGTATTCTTCGTTTTCCGGGTCGTGCGATACAAAGTACAGCCGTACATCGGGACCGGAAAGGCGAAGGTTCTTTGCGGCCTCGACCAGCTGGCTGGATAAAACGGGCGTAATGATAATGGCGGCGCCCGTGGTTCTTGCCCTGCGCATTTCAAGGCTAACCGCCGCTTCAAAGGGGTGGTCGGAATTAAATTCCATCATGGCCAGTTCCCTTTTCAGGTTATTCAGTTCACTTTCATGGTCGGCAAAAAATTCCCGTATGGAAGGGGAATAAAAGGGGATGCGAACAGGCGCTTCCAAAGAAAGCTGCTCTTTGGCTGAAGAAAGAGCCGTTTCGCAGATAGCGTCCCTTAAAGAAAGCGCGTTTTCTCCGCCTGCTTTCAAAGGTTCGTCGTTAATCAAAATGAGTGTTTCCGGAGGCAGGGGTACTTCAAATCGTCTTACAATCAGGTCGCCAGTTCGGGCCGACAGCTTCCAGTGAACTCGTTTGAGCGCGTCGCCCTGGCGGTAAGCGCGGGTGTCTTCGGGGCTGGTAACGTCTTCACCCGAGCGGTTGAGGGCAGCCTCACCATCGTCCCGGGGAGAAAATTTCAGCTGGTCAATGGTAAACAATTGCGGGAGCGAGAGAATGGTGCTTTTTTCGGGCAGAGATTTCACCTGCATGCGAAAGAGCCCGAAAATATCTTTACAAAAAATACGGTCGATGCCCACCTGAAATTGGCCCACGTGTTTCAAGGCAAAAGGCAGCATCACCTGGGCTTTGGCATGGACAAAGTAGACCGCGGTTTCTCCAAGGATGGAAATATGCGCTTCAAAGGGAGCGGTGGGCAGAAAGCTTTTGTAGGAAAAAGATACTTCAAGCTGTCCATTTCCGCCCCGGTCAACGGCGTCGGGTACCACCCTCTGAGCAACCTGAAGGCTGCCGCGCGCCAAAACAACGCTGACAAAAGCAAAAATCATGCACAGGATCAGCGTGAAACTGAGTAAATAAAACAGGGGATCACCAAGCGCCAGTGCGCACCAAAGGGCGGCGACCGTGCTGCTTAGGATGCCCAGCAATCGTGCGGTCATGATACCTTTCCGGGAACAGGCTGTTTGTTTAAAATGTCGGTCAGAATTTCTTCGGCCAAGCGCCCCTTGATGCGTGCTTCAGGGGTTAGAATAAGCCGGTGGCTCCACACGGGCAGGGCCATGCGGCGAATGTCATCAGGCAAAATATAATCGCGTCCCGCAAGCAGCGCGCAGGCCTGCGCGGCGCGGTGCAGCGCCAGGGTGCCGCGGGGGCTTACGCCCAACTGCAGCAGGGGGTGCTGCCTTGTGTGCGCCGCTAAAGTTGCGATATAGTTGCGGGCTTCGGGGCTTGAATAGATGGTGCCCACCTGCTCTTGCATATGAACAACTTCTTCTGCCGAACAGACGGGCTGCAAGTTTTTCAGCGGTGAAACGGTGCCGGAGTGGCGGGACAGTACGTCCATTTCTTCCTCAATGGAAGGATAGCCGATGCGCAGACGCAAAAAGAAACGGTCCATCTGCGCTTCGGGCAGGGGGTAGGTGCCGACAAAGTCCACAGGGTTTTGGGTGGCAAGCACCATGAAAGGACGGGGCAGGCGGTAGGTGATGCCATCAACGGTTACCTGTCCTTCTTCCATGACTTCCAGTAAACTGGACTGGGTTTTGGGGCTGGTACGGTTGATTTCGTCCGCAAGTAAAATTTGGACCATCACTGCGCCGGGCTTATACTCCATTTCACCGGTTTTCATGTTGGGCATGGTATAGCCGGTTACGTCCGAAGGCATAACGTCGGGTGTAAACTGGATGCGGCCAAAAGAGCAGTCAAGGGAGCGGGCCAAAGCTGCTGCCAGCGTGGTTTTACCAACGCCGGGTACGTCTTCGATTAATACATGGCCTTGGCACATGATAGCGATCAGGGCAAGCTCAATGGCTTCATCCTTGCCGATAATGACCTGGCGTACATTATGAACCAGCCGATAGATCAGGCTGCGTGTTTCTTCGTTCATTGCGGTTCCTTTCCGCCCGGTTTTCGGGCGCTTATAGTATAAAGTTGTTTCAAATAAATTGCAAATAAATTGCAAATAATTATCTATTTGTTATTATATTTGCTTGAAAGGTGATGTTTTAAAGAGTATAATGGCTGAAGTTTTGGAGGTCGCTTATGTTTAAACAATCCGGTACAATTGCTAACTTAGCCTGTTCTATTCTAAAGCATTTTGGTATTAAAACCTTGCCCAATGTCACCTTACCCCTTGCTGACAAACTGCTTGACGGCTTTGACGGCTCGGTCGTTCTTCTGGTTTTAGACGGCCTTGGCGTCTATAATATGCAAAACGCTCTTGATAAAAACGGCTTTTTTTATACTCATCTTCAAGGGGAATTTGATTCCGTTTTTCCACCCACCACCGTCGCGGCAACTACCAGCGCGGAAAGCGGCCTGTTTCCTTCCCAGTCGGGCTGGCTTGGCTGGACGATGTATTACCCTCAAGTAGATGAAAACGTAACCGTTTTTTTAAACACCGTAGACGATGAAACAAAGCGCCCCGCTGCTGATTATTTTATCGCGGGAACCTATGCTCCCTATCGCTCGGTGGTTGACCAAATCAAAGATATTGGCGGCAGAGCCATGAAATTAAGCGTACACGCCGAGCCGCCCTGCAATTCCCTGGAAGAGATTGCTCAACGTATTGAGCAAACCCACGGACAAGGGAAAACCTACTACTATGCTTACTACGGTGAGCCTGACCATACCATGCACGATAAAGGGGTGATCAGCGAAAGCGTCCTTGAGCTAACAAGAAGCATAGAACAGGAAATCGCATCATGGCAGCGCAGGTTTCAAAATCTTCTGCTTTTAGTTACTGCTGATCACGGCCACATTGATGTGGAAGGGACGTGCCTTGAAGACTATCCGGACATTATGGACTGTCTTGTACGCTCCCCGTCCATTGAGCCAAGGGCGATGAACCTGTTTGTAAAAGAAGGGCGCATCAAGGAAATAAAGCAACTTTTCAAACAGCATTTTAGTGAGGAGTTTATGCTCATTTCAAAGGAAGAAGCCCTCGAAAAGCGCTTATTTGGTCCCCAACCATATTTTCCGTGGATTGAGAAAGCTTTGGGCGACTTGATTGCCGTATCGACTGGAAAGCTGTGCCTGTTTAACACCCGCCAGCAGTGTGAGCAAATGAAAGGCGCCCATGCCGGCGCGACCATAGAAGAAAGACGTATACCGCTCATTGCGGTTCGCTTTTAGCAATAGGCCAATTTAAAACGCACCCGATTTTGTTTCGGGTGCGCATTTGCGTTTAAATTTGAATATTAACCCATTGCCCTTTTCCAACCCGCCTTTCAAGCAGGAAGTTTCGCACAACGGCATCGATCACATAGGATATCCAGGGGCCGGTGTCCGCAAGATACAGGAAGGGTAGAAGGGCATGCAGGGGGTAACACAGTATATAAGTGAGCAAAGGACGCAACAGGCCAACGCCAAGAAGAGAGCACATGGCCACATATTTCACATCGCCCGCCGCGCGCAAACAGCCGGCATAAATGACCCTGCCGTTTTGCGGAATCATGCCAAAGACAACCACCAGGAAAGCAAGCTGGGCGGATTGAATGATTGGCAATTCATCTGTAAACAGCCTGGGCAACAGCCCGCTTGTGGATGCCACTACAATGATTAAGAAAATAGATGCCGTAATGCCGATTTTCCGGTTGACGGCCACGTATTGTTGGGCTTTTTTGGGCTTTTTGGCGCCCAGACTTTGCCCGACCAGGGAAACAACGGCCGTACCGATGGCATCGCCAACGGTAAAAGAAAGGCTGGTCACCTGCGACACGATTTGATAAGTGGCAAAGGCTGCCGTACCAAGCCCGGCCACTATTTTTTGCAGAAAAATAAACCCCAGGCGTAAAAACACCGATTCCGATGCCGTCCCCAAACCAATGTTAGCAAGACCTCGAAGGGTTTCTTTAGAAAACTTTGGAATCTTAAAGGGATTGTAAGCAAAATAATCGTTTTTGCGCATGGCAAAGGAAAGGGCAATCAAGCCCGCCAGGGTGGTGCCGATGGTAGTAGCAATGGCGGCGCCGGCAACGCCTAAACGGGGGAAGCCGAACTTGCCGCCGATGAGCAGGTAGTTAAGAACAACGTTGACAATGTTGCTGACAAGGTTGGTGACCAGGGTGATTTTCGTGCGTCCAAGGGCCCTGAAGGCGCTGTTGATACATAATTGCCAGCAGTTGGGCAAAAAGCCATAGGAAATAATTCTAAAATAGGTGCTGGACAAGTGGATGGTTTCTTCGTTTGCGCCAACCAGCATTAAAAGAGGGTGGGCAAAGATTACGCCCACAAAGGTGATCAGCAGCCCGATGAGGGAAATAATTGTCATGGACTGGTTCAGCACTTCTCTTGCGCCCCGGTCATCACCCGCTCCTTTCCGGCGGGCAACCAAGGCCATGGTTCCAACTGAAAGGGACTGCGCAAGCATTAACAGCACCATGCGCGGCTGTCCTGTAAGGCCAACCGAAGCGATGGCGACCGAGCCCAAGGTACCCACCATCATGGTGTCAACAGAGCTGATGACGCTCAGCAATGCCCCTTCAATTAAGGAAGGTGTGGCAATGGTCATGGATTGGCGATACATTTTTTTTAGATCTTGCGGGTTTTCAAGATCTTCAACTTTGTACAAGTTTTGAAAAAATGATTTGGTTTTTTGTGTCAAGGTATTCACTGCTGCTCCTCCCTAAAAAGCTCCAACTGTTTTTCCACTTGCCATAAGCCGCGCTTTAATTCACTTGCGATAGCGTGAGTATCCATTCCTTGGGCAAAAAGCAAACGCAGCCGCAGTATTTCCGCATCGCTCCATAGTTTGGTGTTTTCATAGACCTGGTTGGCAAGCAGGCTCGCGTCTTCCTTGGTGATGGGGCCGAGGCGCAAGACGTTTTTGATTGCCTCAATTAGCTTTAAGAAAATTTCCCCATAGCTTTGCGCTTTTATGTCGCCAACGCCGGAAATTTGTAAAAAGGACGCCATGTCTTTTGGCAAACTGGATGCCATTTCCCGAAGGCTGGCATCGGTAAAGATCAGGTAAGCCGGCACCTTTTTTTCAAGCGCAAGGCGGTTGCGCAAGAGGCGCAAAGCCGTAAAGGCGCTTTCCAAGTCGTTTGGCAAGGCTTCTTTTTCGGGACTTTTTGCTTTTGGAAGCGGTCTTAAACCCTTGCACCCGGAGCAATGCTCACAGCGCTCAGATAAATTTTCGCCAAAATATCCCAAAATATATCGGCGTAGGCAGCCACTCGTATGGCAGTAGTCAATCATTCTTTGCAAACGCAGGTGCTGCTTTTGCCTGAGCTCTTTTTTTTCCTTTTCATCTATGTTGGAAGCTTCGGTGGAGTTGTCAATCAGGTATTTATTTAAGAGGATGTCTTGCTTTCCGAACAGCAGCACGCATTCAGCCATACTGCCGTCCCTGCCCGCGCGGCCGGCTTCCTGATAGTAAGACTCAATATCTTTGGGCATATTGTAGTGATACACGTAGCTCACGTTGGATTTATCAATGCCCATGCCAAAGGCGTTGGTGGCAACCATGACCCTGGCTTTATCAAACTGAAAATCTTCCTGTGCTTGTTTTCGTTCATCCTCGGATAGACCCGCGTGGTATCTGACCGTGCTGATGCCCGCCAGCCTCAAGGTATCGCACACCTTGTCCACATTTCTTCGGGTGGAGCAATAAACAACGCCGCATTGGTCTTCTTTGCCTCGCATGAGCCTGAGCAGCTCATCCATTTTGCTTTTGGGTCTGCGCACCTCGAAATACAGGTTGGGACGGTCGAAGCTTTGGGTGGATAAAAAAGGATTGTTTAGCTTTAGCAGCTGGATAATATCCTTTTTAACCTGCATGGTAGCGGTGGCGGTAAAGGCGCCCACGGGCGGCCTTGTGGGAAGGGAGGCGATGAAATCGGCAATATCAAGGTAAGCCGGACGGAAGTCCTGCCCCCACTGGGACACGCAATGCGCTTCATCCACGGCGATGAGGGCGATTTTGGCATTCTGGGCAAACTGCACAAAGCTGTCGAGGCGCAGCCTTTCGGGCGTGATGTAAATTAACTGATAGGCTCCAAGCCCTGCCCTGCGCAAAGCTTCCCTTTGCTGACCGGGCGTAAGGGTGGAATTGATGTAGGCTGCCTTAAGCCCCGACTGGTTTAAAGAAAAGACCTGATCCTTCATTAAAGAAATCAAGGGGCTGATAACAAGGGTGATGCCTTCAAGCATGGCTGCCGGCACCTGATAGCATAGCGATTTGCCGGCCCCCGTGGGCATGATGCCCAGGACGTCCTCACCCCTTAACAGGGTATCAATGAGCGCCTCCTGCCCAAAGCGGAAGGCGCTGTGTCCAAAGTAACGGTGAAGGACTGAGTTTTTGTCCATTTATTTGACGGGGCCAAAATCAGAAAGCGGCCAGAACCTAAAGCCTACATGGCCGACAATCATTTTTTCGGTAATGGGGCCTACGTCAAAAGAGCGGCTGTCATGGCTGTTGGGGTGGTTGTCGCCTATAACAAAGTATTCGCCTGGTTTTAGCGTAATGCGGGGCATGTCCCCGCGGAAGGGAATGACGGTGTCGGCTTCTTGGGCGGGGCTGTCGTTCACATAGAGCACCCCGCCGGTAACGGCCACCGAGTCGCCGGGCAGTGCGACCAGACGCTTGATAAAGGTGGTGTGGTAGTTAAAGGAAAAAGTGGCGCCCAGGCGCACGGAAGCTTTTTCTCTTCCCGGGTAGTGACAAATAACAATGTCGCCTCTTTCCAGATTGCCACGCAGCACCTTGGGCTTGGTAACAAGCACCAGGTCGCCGTTATTCAGGGTGTTTTTCATGCTGGCCCCGTCTACACGGACAGGCTCAAACACAAGGGCGCGAATGGTAAGCGCCAGCAGCACCACAATGGTGATGGAGGCGATCCAGGAATTGATTTCATCAAACACGGTACGTTTTGTGTTATCCTTTTTCTTTTGATTGGTTTTTTTATCTTTTTTTTGGCTGGAGCTTTCAGCGGAATCAAGCGGTTTTTCTTGATTCAGAGGTTCATTCTTGGGGTTCTGGTCCATGGTTTGTTTCTCCTTCATTTGATAACGATTGCGTTAAATTTAAGCCAAGTGTAACTTCCGGGGGAACAGGCCCCTGTTTTAACACTTTTTTACGGCGGCGCAAAAACTCGCCCCGATCAAGCATGACAACGCGGCCGCAGCCATTGCAGCGCATCTTAATATCGGCTCCGATACGCGTTACCGTCCATTCAAAGGAACCGCAGGGGTGCTGTTTTTTCATGCGCACCACATCATCCAGGCGAATTTCATCTTGCATGTGCATTATTATAGTATAAAATGAAGGAATGAGCAAACGTACATTTTCCGCAAATGTAGCATAATTAAGATTACAATTAATTAGAACTTTGGCTGTATATCACGTTTTTCGAAAAAAATTACAAAAAAGGCTTGACAATTGTTGTACAAATAAATTATACTGTCAGTGAAATAGCAATCCACGCGATTGTACAATAAAAAAGGAGGCTTTTCCGATTATGAAGAAGCTGCTTGCAATCCTTCTGGCTGCCATGATGCTACTGTCCGTAGCAGTTTTTGCCGAGGGACAAACTGAAATCACTCTGTGGACTTACCCGATCGGCGGATGGGGCGACGCGGAAGTCGTTGACGGCATCATCGCCAACTTCAACAAAGTGCATCCCGAAATCAAGGTAAACGTCGAATACCTTGATTATACCAACGGTGATAAGCAGGTTGCTGCCGCTATCGAAGCGGGCACCACCCCTGACATCATCATGGAAGGTCCTGAGCGCCTGGTCGCCAACTGGGGCGCCAATGGCAAACTGCTGGATATTTCCGACCTGTGGACCGAAGAAGCCAAGGCCGACATCATTGCCGCGGCTCCCGCTGTTGAAGCTGCCTGCCGCAACGCCCAAGGCGTGTATTATCAGTATCCCCTGTGCATGACCACCCACTGCATGGTCATCAACAAGACCGACTTTGAAGCCGCTGGTGCCCTTCAGTACCTAGATGAAGAAGCCCGTACCTGGACCACCGAAGGCTTCCTCAATGCCCTCAAGGCCCTGAAAGAAGCTGGCTTTACCCCCACCATGACCGTTTACTGCGGCGGCCAGGGCGGCGACCAAGGCACCCGTGCCCTTGTTACCAACCTGTATTCTGCCAAGTTTACCGCTGAAGACCACTCGGCCTACACCATCGACTCCGAAGAAGGCATCAAGGGCATCCAGACCCTGGTTGACCTGTTCAACGACGGCCTCATTGACGCAGGCCTTGACATTGTCGCTTCCGATGAAATCGCCATGTTCTGCAACAGCACCACCTCCATGAGCATTTGCTGGAACGCTTCTGCCGCTCTTAGCAACAAGGCCAACTTTGCTGACGACGTTATTCCGCTGCCCATGGCTTTCCCCTCTGATGACGGTGTTCCGGAGCTTCAGGGCGGTATCTGGGGCTTTGGCTTGTTTGACAAGGGCGACAAGGCCGACGAAGCCAAGGTTGAAGCTAGCAAGGAATTCATCCGCTTTGTTTGCGATGATCCCGAGCAAGTAAAGGAAAGCGTTTATGCTTCCGGTTTCTTCCCGGCCAAGGCATCCGTTGGTGATGTGTATGCCGGCACCGAAAAGGAAGGCAATGCTGAATTTGCAGTGTTTATGCCCTACCTTGGCGACTATTATCAAGTGACCGGCGGCTGGGCACAGCAGCGTACCGAATGGTGGAACCTGCTCCAGCGCGTGTTCCTGGGCGGCGATGTTGAAACCGAAGTTGGTGTCTATGTAACCAACGCGAACGGTGCCATTCAATAATCTGACTTAGCCATTGCGCTCCCCACGCCCGCAGGCGCGGGGAGCGCAGTTCTTTTTTAAAAAATAGGGGGGCGTTTCGATTGCAAAAAAGCATAGATATTTCCCGTGAACTGCGCATGACACGCCGGAGGGAAAACATCGCGGGCTATGTATTTATGACACCTGCGTTGCTCTTTTTTCTGGGCTTTGTAATTTTCCCGATGGGCATGTGCCTTGCCACCAGTTTCTTTAACTACACGATGACCGACTTTACCTTTATCGGTGTGCAAAACTATGTGGAGGCATTTTCAAGCCCTGTTTTCCGCAAGGCCTTTATGAACACTTTGCGCATCGTTGTGGTCAGCGTGCCGACGGTCTGTATGTTTTCTTTATGGGTGGCTTCGGTCACCTATAACATGAACGACCGGTATACCTCGTTTTTCCGCATTACCTTTTATTTGCCGGTGGTCATGGGTTCTGTAGCCATCGCAGTTGTGTGGAAGCTGATTTTGCGCAAGGACGATGGTATCTTGACCACCGTCCTGCAGATGCTTGGTCTTAACTTACAGCCGAGGTTCGGCTGGCTTGGAAGTCCGCAAACGGCATTGTGGTTTATCATTACCATTTTGTTTACAACTTCTATCGGCCAGCCTATTGTGCTATATATTTCTGCCTTAGCCAACATGGATCACTCGCTGGTTGAAGCGGCAAACGTGGACGGCGCCACCAAAATGCAAACCTTCTGGCGCATCAAGTGGCCGCAAATCATGCCGACGACCTTATATATACTGGTTATCACGACCATTAACTCTTTCCAGTGTTTTGCCTTGATTGAGCTGCTTACATCGGGCGGTCCCAATCATTCCACCGATACCATAATGTACTACATTTATAAGGTAAGCTTGGACGCGCCTTACCGCTATGGTTATGGCAGCGCGATGGGCGTTCTTTTGGCAATTATCATTGCCATTTTCAGCGCCATCCAGTTCAAGTATGCCCAGACGGATAACGGTTAAGGAGGGAGGAAAGAATGGATCGTAGCGTACAAAAAGTTACCGTATACCGGGTAGCTTGCATTATTGTGCTAATTGTATTAGTATTATTATTCATGTTCCCTCTTTATTGGATGGTGACTTCCTCCTTTAAGAACGGACAGGCAATTAACGCCAACCCGCCCATTTGGTTTCCGCTTGCTGAGCATCGTTCCATGGACAACTATCATGTAATTATGCAGCGTCCTGTTTGGCGGTGGCTGTCCAACACGGTTATTATCTGCGGATTGTCCATGCTGTTTACCTGCATAGCGTCGTCCATGGGCGGCTACGCGCTTGCCAAAAAGAAGTTCGTGGGCCGCAAGCTATTATTCAGTTTGTTCGTGGCCGCGATGGCGCTGCCCAAGCAGGTGATTTTAATTCCGCTGCTCAAGCAAATGGCGTTTATGAGGCTGTCCAACACCCTATGGGGTGTCATCTTGCCGACAGTCGGTTGGCCCTTCGGGGTTTTCCTGATGAAACAGTTTTCAGAAACCGTGCCCGATGAAATGCTGGAAGCCGCCAAAATTGACGGAGCAACTGAAGCGCTTACCTTTACGCAGATTGTACTGCCGCTGATTAAACCCGGTATTGGAGCGCTTGCTATCTTTACCTTTATCAGCACCTGGAACGACTACTTTCTCCAGCTGATCATGCTTACTGAAAGCAGGGTTCAGACGCTGTCCTTAGGTATTGCAAAAACCATGGCTGAGTTCAACATCAACATGGGTCCGCTGATCGCGGGCGGCGTGCTCAGCGCAGTGCCTATCCTGACAGTTTTCCTCATTTTCCAAAAATATTTCACCCGCGGCATTACCATGGGTGCAGTGAAAGGATAAGGTGAATTTAATGAAAAACAACCTCGACAAGTACCATGGCGTTATCCCTGCCTTCTACGCCTGCTATGACGATGAAGGCAACATCTCCGAACAGCGCGTGCGCGCCTTTGCCCGTTACCTGCGGGACGTAGGCGTACAAGGCCTGTATGTTAACGGCTCTTCGGGCGAGTGCATTTACCTGAGCGTGGAGGAGCGTAAGAAGGTGCTGGAATATGTGATGGACGAAGTTGGTAAGGACTTAACCATCATCGCTCACGTTGCCTGCAACAACACCAAAGATTCTGTGGAGCTTGCAAAGCATGCTGAGTCTTTGGGAGTACATGCCATTGCGGCCATTCCTCCCATTTACTTCAAGCTCCCGCCCTATGCCATTGCCAAGTACTGGAACGATATGTCGGCGGCGGCCCCCAACACGGACTTTGTTATCTATAACATTCCGCAGCTGGCCGGCGTTTCCCTGACTGTTCCGCTGCTCAAAGAAATGATGGAAAACCCCAAGGTGGTTGGCGTTAAAAACTCTTCCATGCCTGTTCAGGATATTCAGATGTTTAAGGATGCAGGCCAGGGCAAGCTGGTTGTCTTTAACGGCCCGGACGAGCAGTTTATTTCCGGCCGCCTAATCGGAGCTGACGGCGGCATTGGCGGCACCTATGCCGCGATGCCCAAGCTTTTCCTGAAAGCCGATGAACTGGTGAAGAAGGGTGAAAACAAGAAAGCTGCCGATATCCAAAACGATATCTGCAACATCATTTACGCCCTGTGTGCCTGCAAGGGCAACATGTATGCTGTGATTAAAGAAGTTATCAAGCGCATGCATGGCGTTGATTGCGGCAGCGTTCGCGCTCCCCTCTATCCCTTGGTTCCTGAAGACGAAGCACAGGTTGAAAAGTGCATCGCCATGATCAAAGCGGCCGAAGAAAAAGCAGCCAAGTATTAATATCACCAAACTTTAAGGTCGGCACACGCCGGCCTTTTTCATTTACAAAAACAGGCAATCTGCTATAATGAAAATGAATGATTTGAATTACAAAGGAGAAGGTATGAAACGCATAGCACTGTTGGCAACCGGCGGCACGATTGCCAGCCTTGCCTCGGAAAACGGGTTGGCGCCAGCCATTAACGGAGAGCAGCTTTTGCACTATTGCCCAAGGATTAAACAGAATTATGAGATCATTGTGCGGGACGTTTTTTCTTTGGATTCCAGCAACATTCAGCCTGAAGAGTGGCAGATACTGGCCTGGCATGTAAAAGAAGTAGCCGATGAGGTGGACGGCATGGTAATTACCCACGGAACGGATACCATGGCCTATACGGCGGCGGCTTTAAGTTTTTTGCTGCTATCGATTGAAAAACCTGTGGTGCTTACCGGCTCCCAGCTATCCATTGCCGCGCCTTTTTCTGACGCGCCGGGTAATTTTGAAGAAGCTTTTATTGCCGCGGCCAACTTGCCGGCCGGAGTGTATATCGCGTTTCACCATCAAATTATTTTGGGAACCAGGGCGGTTAAGATGCGCACCCTTTCCTTTGATGCCTTTGCCTCCATTAACGCGTCGCCCGTTGGTTACTTTGACGCGGAAGGATTGCATCTTTCCATCCCCAAGGAAACGCAGACTGTCCCACATCCCAAGGCCTTGGGTGACAGTCTTGATTCCAGGGTTTTTTTATTAAAGCTGGTACCGGGAACCAATCCGGAAATCTTTAACCACCTGATTGAGGCGGATTATCAAGGCTTGGTGCTTGAAGGCTTTGGGCTGGGCGGCCTGCACTACATTCGCCGCAACTTGGTGGATTCGATGAAGCGTTTATCTCAAAAAGGTATCATTACCTTGGTGACTACCCAATGTATGTTTGAAAAAGCTGACTTTTCCATTTATGAGGTGGGGCATGGATTTTTAAACCTGCCGCATGTGTATGGGGCGCACGACATGACCAGTGAGGCTGCGGTGGCCAAGCTTATGTGGGTGCTGGGGGACCGGGAAAACAGGCTGGAGTACCTTCGCACGCCCTTATGCTATGAAATGATGGTATAATAGTTTTGCTGCCCTTTCCTGATTATGATATACTTAAATAGTGTATGTAGAAATACGCTAGTGAGGAGAATTTAATTTGGCCACATCAAAATTTGCCGTGTTCATCGACTTGGAAAATGCCGGTGGCAAGGTAGAAACACTGAATTATATTTTAGAAAAAGTAAAAATGCGCGGAGACATTCTTTTGGGCAAAGTGTATGGCTATACCGATGCCTACAGCCAGCTGAAAGAAATCATTTTGTCCAATACCTTTACGGTGGTTCCTTCGCTGCGCTTTGGCATCAGCCAAAAAAACAACGCAGACATCCTCTTGGTGCTGGACGCGCTGGAGGTTGCCTACACCAATCCTTTAATCGATTCGTTTTGTATCGTATCGGGCGATTCGGACTATGTGCCGCTTGTGGGTAAACTCAAAACCATGGGCAAGTATGTTTTGGGCATCAGCCGAAGTGAGGTTGCGTCCAAAATTTTTATTAATGCCTGCAATGAGTTTCAGTTTTTGGAAACGGTGTCTGCCCGCCGTGTTCCCGCGGTCAAGAGCAAGAAAGCTGAAGTTGAAGAAAATGCCGATGAAACAGCGCTTGTCAAACTCATTGAAAGCATTTTGGATGAGCGGGCAGATGATGATGAGATGTTCGCCAGCGAACTCAAAAATGTCTTGCTTCGTTTGCGCCCCGATTTCAATGAAAAAAGTTATGGCTATTCTTCCTTTGGCAAGCTGTTAAGCAGGCTATCCAACAAGTACGGTGTTTTCAATGTTGAAAGCCGCAACAATATTGTTGTTGTGTCGTTAAAGGGGGAAAACAGTAAAAATGCCGCCCTTACCAAAGACAACTGGATGCCTGCCTTTCAGGAGGAGCTCAAGCGTTATAAGGATGACGGTTTTGAGCGTATCAACCCCAGCATCTTAAAAGCGGACATCACGGGACAATATCCGGGCTTTACTGAAAAAGCCATTGGTTTTAAACGCTTCAGCGATATTTTAAAGGAACTGGAAAAGAATAACATCCTGAAACTGGACATGGACAACCAGAGGAACATGCTGATACGCATGCTGTGAGGTACCAGATGAAGCCGATACTTTCCCTTATTATTCCATGCTACAATGAGGAGGAATCCATTCGGGAAACCCATCGCCGTGTAACCAAGGTGATGAAAGAGCTGGATTTTCCCTACGAAGTGGTCTATATTAACGACGGTTCGCGCGACAAGACGGCAGAACTGTTAAATGACATTCAGGCGGACGATAGGTCTGTTCGTATTATTCACTTTGCGTCAAACCGCGGCCACCAGATTGCTGTAACGGCAGGGCTTGACTATGTACAGGGCCAGGCGGCAGTCATTTTGGATGCCGACCTTCAGGATCCGCCGGAAGTAATCCCCAAGATGGTGAAAAAGTGGGAAGAAGGCTATCAAGTGGTCTATGGCCAGCGCCGGTCAAGGCAGGGGGAGAGCAAGTTCAAACTATGGACGGCTGCCGCCTACTATAAGCTGATGCAAAAACTGGTAAGCAAAAACTTCCATAAGGACACGGGTGATTTTCGCCTGGTTGACCGCCGCGTGATTGACGCCATCAAACAGATGCCCGAGCACGCCCGGTATCTGAGAGGAATGTTTTCCTGGATCGGATTTAAGCAGGCGCCTGTGCTGTATGACAGGGAAAAACGTTTTGCCGGAAAAACACACTATCCGCTGACCAAGATGGTAAAATTGGCCATTGATGGCATTATCAGCTTTTCCGGCAAGCCTCTATTGATTCCTGTTTTACTTGGACTTTTTTTAGGAGGACTATCCGGCATCGCTTTCCTGGTTTTGCTTGTTCGCTTAGTTATGGGCTTACAAAGCGGTCTTTGGTGGCTGGCAACCTGGATTACCATGCTTTTTGCCGTATTGTTTATGGTCATGGGCATTGAAGGGCGGTATGTTGACCGTATCTATCGGGAAGTGCAGGGAAGACCCCTTTACTTTGTTGCGGAAACCAGAGGATTTGAGCATCTTTATGATGAGTAAGGAGAAATAATGGCAGTTAAAATTACTTCTGCGGGTCAGGCCTTATTAATGGCCGTGGAAATGGAAAAACGGGCAGTTAGCTTGTACGAACGCATGCTGCTGCTATTTGCAAACGAAGAAAACAAAGCTCTGCTTGAACAGCTTTTGGCTGATGAAAGGCAGCATCTTTCCCAGTTTGAGCGCCATTTTGATGCGCAGGAACATTCTGCGGATAATATCATGTTGCTTGGCGCTCTTTCCGATGAAATTCTCTTTGAAGGCGGATTAAATCAGATGATAAGGGAAGGCGGATTGGAGGATAACCAAAGCATCCTTGCCTATGCTGCCAAGGAAGAAGAAAAGGCCCTTGAAACCTATACTGCTTATGCTGAGCTGTGCGAAGGAGAAGCCAAAAACGCCTTTCTTCTTATTGCTGATGAAGAAAGATGTCACCTCAAAGTGCTTGAAAAAATGATGGATAACAAAGGAACCGTATGACTGATAAACAACCCCTTCTTTCGTTGCGCTCTTTGTCCAAAACCTTTGAAACGCAAAAGGCTCTTTGCGGGATTGATTTGGACGTATATGCGGGCGAATTTTTAACCCTCTTAGGGCCTTCGGGGTGTGGAAAGACCACTACTCTTCGGATCATAGCAGGCCTTGAAACGCCCGATGGCGGTCAGGTGTTTTTAGAGGGAAAGGATATTACCAATCTGCCGCCTGAAAAGCGGGCGGTGAACACGGTGTTTCAAAACTATGCTTTGTTCCCGCACATGAATGTTTATAAAAATATCGGCTATGGTCTTCGAATGCGCGGCATTGATAAAAAGACCATTGATGAAAAGGTCAACCATATTCTATCTCTTGTGCAGCTTGAAGGCTATGGCAAGCGTATGCCTTTCCAGCTTTCGGGCGGGCAAAGACAGCGAGTGGCCATTGCCAGAAGCGCTGTTTTGGAGCCAAAAATCCTGCTGCTGGACGAACCCCTTGGCGCGCTTGACTTACAATTGCGTCGCCAAATGCAATTTGAGCTAAAAAGCATGCAGCAGCGCCTGGGAATTACCTTTATTTATATTACCCACGACCAGGAAGAGGCCTTGAACATGTCCGACCGCATCGCTTTGATGCAGAACGGAAAGTTTGTCCAAATCGATACGCCGCATAATTTGTATGAAAAACCCAATACTGTTTTTGCAGCCACCTTTATTGGGGAAACCAACCTGCTTGAAGGAAGGGTTGTCAGCATGAACGAAAATGAGGTCATGCTTGATATGAACGGCGTTCATATCCCTGCCAAGCGTGAGGAGTGGGTAAAGTCCGGACAAGACCTGTGTTTATGTATCCGGGCGGAGCGCCTGCATTACAGCCGCAAGCAAAGGGAGTGCAGGCAGGCGCTGACAGGCGTTATGCGCGGAAGCCGCTACACGGGCAGCGTTCGTACGGCGCTTTTGGAACTTGCAAACGGGCAAACCCTCATATCAAGAAGAACCACCGAGAGCGAAGAAGACATTATGCCCGGTGAACCAATATGCATTTGGTGGGATACCGAAACAGCCTGTCTTGTTGTTGACGACAGAGAGGGACAGGCATGAAAACTGTAAAAGAACAGGGGAAAGGGCGTATGCTGGCAGCCTTGCCCATGAGCATTTGGGCAACGGTGTTTGTCGCGCTGGCTCTTCTATACATTATCGGGCTTAGTTTTCTTTCCAGAGGTGAAAATTTTAATGTTTTACTGTCCCTTACGACCGATAATTACCTTCGCATGGTGGCGCCTGTTTATGTTAAGTCTTTGCTGCTTAGTCTGCGCTTGGCATTTTTGACGGCCACAAGCTGTGCCTTGCTTGGATATCCGCTGGCTTATTTTATTGCTAAAACCTCGCCCAAAGTAAGAACCTGGCTTTTAATTTTAATCATCGCTCCTTTTTGGACCAATGCTTTGATTCGTATTTACGGATGGAAGATTTTGTTTATTGCCAACGGTCCTTTAAACAGCATATTGCTTTCGCTTGGATTGATTGAAAAGCCTTTGCGCCTTCTGTACACGGAAAAGGCTGTGCTGGTTGGCATGATTTACGCGATGATTCCGTTCTTCGTGTTGCCGGTTTATTCGGGTATCGAAAGGCTGGACAACAGCATTGTGGAGGCTTCAAGGGACCTTGGGGCAGGACCTGTTCGGGCGTTTTTTACCGTCACTTTGCCTATGACCATGCCTTCTGTTTTGGCGGCGCTGGTGCTTACCTTTATCCCGTCCATCGGTCTGTTTTTTATCAGCGATCTTTTGGGCGGCTCCAATACAATGCTGTGGGGCAACGTGATTCAAAACGAATTGCTTAAATCCCGTGACCTGCCTTTTGCTTCGGCTTTAAGCGTGGTGCTGCTTACCTTAACGGGCATCGTGCTAGTTGTTTACCGAAAGCTGGGCGGGGACGCGGAAAGCATGGTGTTTTAGAGATGAAAAGAAAGAATTCCATCTGGGCCAACCTTTACATTGCTCTGTTCATGCTGCTTTTATACCTGCCTATCCTGGTGGTAGTGGTGTTTTCTTTTAACGCGAACACGACCCGTACGGCTACCATGACATTTACGGGTTTTTCTTTTCAATGGTATGAAGATTTGTTTGACCCCATCAGCGGCTTTGGCGTGCATCTTCTAACAAGCCTTGAAGTGGCGTTTTGGAGTGTTCTGCTCTCCTGTGTTTTTGGAACAGTTGGAGCTGTCGGACTTTTGCATAAGAAAAAACAAAAGAGCCTGTCGGGACGTTTGTTACAAAGCTTTACTAATTTTGGTGAACAGGCTTCCATGCTGCCGATCATGATACCGGAACTGATCATGGGTATTGCACTTTTGGCTCTCTTTTCCTTTTTCAGGTTGCCTTTTGGGAAAATCACCTTGGTGATAGCCCATACCAGTTTTTGTATCCCTTACATTTTGATTACGGTAAAAAGCCGCCTGTCAACCCTTGATCCTTCCATTGAAGAGGCGGCAAGGGACCTTGGCGCAAGTCCTGTCCGGGCTTTTTTCACTGTAACGCTGCCGCTGGCCGCTCCGGCGGTGCTGTCTGGCTGTTTGCTTGCTTTTGCCATGAGCATGGACGATTTTGTTATCAGCTTTTTTGTCAACGGCGCGCAGACCACCACCCTCCCTTTAAAGGTATATTCTTCGGTTAAGGTGGGTGTAACCCCGCAGGTAAACGCCTTGTGTACGGTGATGTTGGGCACGGCTTTTCTTTTGGTTGCTATAGGACAGCTACTAACCAATGCCCGCGGAAAGGAGAAAAAAGTATCGTGAAAACAATTGTTCTCACCGGCGGGGGGACGGCAGGTCATGTATCTCCCCAGCTGGCGATTTTGCCTTTTTTACTGGAAAGAGGTTATGATGTCCACTACATTGGCTCCTATCAAGGCATTGAGCGTCAGCTAATGAATTTGCCGGATGTAACCTATCACCCGATTTCAACAGGCAAACTGCGGCGCTACTTTTCATGGCAAAATTTTTTAGACCCTTTCAGGGTGCTACGCGGTTTTTTTCAAAGCCTCAGACTGATGGGCAAGATTAAGCCCAACCTTGTTTTTTCCAAAGGCGGTTTTGTAGCCGTTCCCGTCGTATGGGCGGCCAAACTGCGCGGCATTCCTGTAATTTGCCACGAAAGCGACATTACCATCGGTCTTGCCAACAAGCTGTCGATGGGCGCAGCAAGTAAGGTGTGCACTTCTTTTCCTGAATGCGCCGAAAAACTTGGAGCTAAGGGTGTCTACTGTGGCACGCCGTTCAGGCCCTCCCTTTTTGAAGGTAAAAAAGATAAGGGGTTGAAATTTCTCGGTTTAACCGGCAAAAAACCTGTTTTACTGATGATGGGCGGAAGCCAGGGGGCAAGGGCTATCAACATCGCTTTGCGTGAAGCTTTGCCGCAGCTTCTCCCGGAGTTTGATGTGGTTCATCTCTGTGGCAAAGGTAACCTGGAGTCTGCGCTCGAAAACATGGAAGGCTATGTTCAAAAAGAATTTGTTTTAGAAGAGCTGCCCGATGTTTTGGCCGCCAGCGATCTGGTGCTATCCCGTGCTGGTTCCAATGCCATTATGGAGTTTTTGGCGCTGAGAAAACCCATGCTCTTGGTGCCGCTGCCCCTATCAGCAAGCAGGGGAGATCAGATTCTTAATGCTCAGTCATTTGCCCGAAAAGGTTTTGCCCACGTACTTCCTCAGGAAGAGATGGACGCAGACAGACTTGTTCAATCAATAAAACTGTTGTATAATAACAGAGTTGCTATCGAAGCGGCACAGATTAAAGCAGAGGTGCCGGATGGAGTTCAAACAGTTTTGGCTCTGATTGATAGCATCAACAAGCAATAAAGGAGAAAAAATATGAAGAAATTTCTTGCGTTGGTTTTAGCGATAGCTGTTATGCTTCCGCTACTGTCCATGGCAGCAGTCCTTGATCCTAGTGTAACGACCAATGTGCCGGTTAAAAATGAATACCCGGTCAATCCTTCCATTCCCGGCGTGAGCCCGACGACTGGCCTTCCCTTTACTGGCGTTTATGCGCCTGTTTTATGCGTATTCAGCAACGCGCCCGATGCTTACCCGCACTGGGGTATTGGCCAGGCTGATATTGTCTATCAGGTGCCCAATGGCGGCGGCGGCGCAACCAAGTTGATGGCCTTTTTCTCAGACAATATGCCTCAGAAGGCCGGCGGTTTCCGCTCTGCCCGTACCCCCTTTGCGGATTTTGCCTTCTCATGGGGCGCTTCCTTCGTGTTTGCCGGAACTCCCGGTGAAGATAAGGCAGACCCTATTAACGTCTATAAAAAAA
Source organism: uncultured Oscillospiraceae bacterium (assembly GCA_964346155.1). Taxonomy (GTDB): domain Bacteria; phylum Bacillota; class Clostridia; order Christensenellales; family Aristaeellaceae; genus DTU024. The sequence goes on along the minus strand of CAYFTJ010000013.1, from coordinate 7,851 downwards.
TCCGCAACTATGGGTATCGCCGGGACACCACCTACTTTGACGTGCTGGGCAACGGCACTTACCATCATAGGGAAACAAGTAAAATGGCCCCCCAAAACTTAGTGGCCAATATTGCTCAAATTCAGGCCATGTCCATCATGAGCGGGCAAACCTTTACTCCCCAGCCCTTTAAGTTCGCTGATAGTGAGCCTGCTTCCTCCATCATAGCCAATCAGGTGGACATCACCTTGTACAGCAATCCTGAAAAAGGCCAAGTTAATGAACCCAACTCCAGCACTTTTAATTACGACGCAGTAAACAACGCATACACCCGCACCTCTGCGTCGGGCATCAATGTGGACGAAAGCAACCTTGAACAGCCCTTGCTTTTCAGCAACGTGATTGTGATGCGCATGAAGTACGGCGGCTTGGATTCCTACGTTTATCTTTCCGAACCGCTTGGCTCCGGTCGTGCCGATTTCTTTATCGGCGGGAAATATATTCCGGGCGCCTGGGTTCGCAAGACCACCGAAAGCCGCTACATCTATGTGGACGAGGCGGGCGAAGAAATTGCCCTGAACCCCGGGAAAACCTTTATCGTTGTTGTTAACGATAAGGCGAAGGTTGAATATCAGTAAAACTATTACCTCAAACAACTCCAAGTCCAATCGGGCTTGGAGTTGTTCTTTATAGTGGAAAAGGGTTGTCGGCTTTACAAGGACAAAGCAAATCTGCTATAATAAGGTATAAGAAACGGAAGAATTCCGTATAATAAAAGGAGGATATTACGCATGAAAAAATTCCTTGCAATCCTATTATCTCTTGTGATGGCTCTGGGTGTTGTTGGGGTGGTTGCTGAAACTGTCAACCCCAGTGACATTCCGGACAGTGTCAACTCTCCCGATGGTACCTATGAACTCGCATTTGTTACCGACGTTGGTCAGCTGAAAGACCAATCCTTTAACGAAGGAACCTGGAACGGCGTTAAAACCTATGCCCATGAAAATGGTCTGACCTACAAGTATTATCAACCCGCCAACGGCGACGCTGCCACCGACGAAGACCGTTATGATGCTATGAAGGCAGCTGCTGCCGGTGGCGCCAAAGTTATCGTTTGCGCAGGATTCCTTCAGGAAGCAGCCCTTACAAAGGCCGCGGCTGAATTTTCTGATGTAAAGTTTGTATTTATCGACGGATATCCCATCGGCTTTGACAATGTTGCTCCCATTGCCTTTAAAGAGGAGGAGTGCGGCTTCTTTGCAGGTTATGCCATTGTTAAAGATGGTTTCACCAAGCTTGGATTTACCGGCGGCGGTGGCGGAAACAACCCCGCTTGTGTGCGTTATGGCTATGGCTATGCGCAGGGCGCAGCAGCTGCTGCCAAGGAGATGGGCATTGATGTCGAAATGAAATATTCCTGGCAGTACGGCGCTCGCTTTGGTCCCTCCAGCGAACTGCAAACCATGATGAGCGGCTGGTATGAAAGCGGCACCGAGATTGTCTTTGCTTGTGGCGGCAGTATGTTCTTCTCTGTTGCCGCAGCTGCGGCCGCCAACGATGCCTTTGTTGTTGGTGTAGACATCGACCAGAGCTTCATGTCTGAAACGGTCGTAACTTCCGCCCTGAAGGGTATCGGCGAAGCTGCTCACTGGGCCATCGGCAAAGCATATGATGGTACTTGGGAGGAAATTGGCGGAATCGCCCAGTCTCTGGGCTGCGCCGATGATGCAACCGGCCTTCCCACCGAAACCTGGAGCATGGAAAACTTCACTGTAGAAGAGTACGAAGAGCTGAAAGCCAAGGTCATGTCCGGCGAAATTCAGATTGATGACAGTCTCAAGAATTACGGCGAAGTTGTCGATGCCGGTCTTGAAAACATCACCATCCTCTACGAATAATTGAATACTTAAATTACATCGGCGCCCTGCTTCATGTAGGGCGCCGTTATTATACGAAACTTGCGACAATTGATTTTTATCCGATGATTTGATATACTTTTTACGATTAATCGGCTTGTTGGAACCACCCAATCCATACCATCAGGAAAGAGGATACAAGTGTGAGTGGGCAAAATTATTTCGTCATCGAAATGTTAAATATTACCAAGGTGTTTCCCGGTATCAAGGCTAATGATAACATTACCTTACAATTGCGTCATGGAGAGATTCACGCTTTGCTTGGTGAAAACGGCGCAGGTAAGAGTACCCTCATGAGCGTGCTTTTTGGGCTGTATCAACCGGAAGAAGGAGAAATCAGAAAAAACGGAAAAACCGTTCAAATTAATAACCCCAACGATGCTACGGCCCTGCATATCGGCATGGTTCACCAGCACTTTAAATTAATCGATGTTTTTTCCGTGCTGGACAATATTATCTTGGGAGCGGAGGATACCAAGGCCGGTTTCCTGACCAAAAAAGAAGCCAGAAAAAAAATCACCCAGCTATCCGAACGCTATGGTTTAAAGGTTGACCTGGATGCAAAGATCGAAGACATCACCGTTGGTATGCAGCAGCGAGTCGAAATCCTTAAAATGCTGTATCGCGACAACGATATTCTTATTTTTGATGAACCAACTGCTGTGTTAACCCCCCAGGAAATTGATGAACTCATGGCTGTTATGAAAGGCCTTGCCAAAGAGGGCAAGAGCATCCTGTTTATTTCCCATAAACTCAACGAAATTATGGCGGTTTCCGATAGAGTTACCGTTCTTCGCAAAGGCCAGTGCGTTGGTACCGTTAACACCAAGGACACGACCAAGGAAGAACTCAGCCGCATGATGGTCGGCAGGCCTGTTCAGTTGGTGGTAGATAAGGCTGAAAGCAAACCCGGCAAGGTGATTTTAGAGGTTAAAAATCTATCCGTTAAAAGCAACCTCTATAAACATGATGCCGTCAAGAACGTAAGTTTCAATGTGCGTGAAGGCGAGATTGTCTGTGTCGCCGGCATTGACGGCAACGGTCAGACAGAGCTAATATACGCGCTCAGCGGTCTTGAAAAGCCCAGCAAAGGCAGCATATACCTTTGTGGAACGGATATAACCAAGTCCGCTGTTGCTAAGCGCAGCTTGGCCGGAATGAGCCATATTCCTGAGGATAGGCATAAGCACGGTTTGGTGCTGGATAATTCGTTGGAACAAAATTTAGTGCTTCAGCGTTTCCGTGAAAAGCGCTTCCAGAACCACAGTTTTATTCGCTTTAAGGAAGTGAGGGAATATGCCAAGATTTTAATCGAGCAGTATGATGTGCGATCTGGACAAGGCCCCATCACCCTTGTGCGCAGCATGTCGGGCGGAAACCAGCAAAAAGCTATTGTGGCAAGGGAACTGGATCGTGATTTGCCGTTAATCATTTCTGTCCAGCCAACACGCGGCCTTGATGTGGGCGCGATAGAATACATCCACAAGCAAATGATTTCTCAGCGGGATGAAGGCAAGGCGGTGCTGCTGGTTAGCCTAGAACTGGATGAAGTGATGAACCTGTCCGACCGTATTTTGGTCATGTACGAAGGTGAAATTGTCGGAGAATTTGACCCCAAAGATGTAAGTGTCGAAGAACTTGGCCTATATATGGCAGGTGCCAAACGACAGAAGGTGGAGGCTTAACTTGCAAAAAAAAGAAAGCATCTTACAAAAACCCGGTGCACGGTCGATTTTAGCTTCGTTGATTTCCATCTTCATTGGCCTGGCTGCCGGATCCTTGGTCATGTTAATTGTGGGATTGACCAGCGAAACGATTGGACTTAGGGAAGCATGGAAGGGAATCCGCCTGGTGGTAGCCGGTGTTTTCTCAACGGGCACGGATATAACTGGCGAGCTAACTTTTGGTTTTAATGCCAATGCCATTGGCAACATGCTGTTTAGGGCAACGCCCATTATATTAACCGGTTTGTCGGTAGCGGTTGCGTATAAATCCGGCCTATTTAATATCGGTGCCCCCGGCCAGTATCTGGCAGGCACTGCGGCAACCCTGCATGTTGCCCTGTCCCTGTCAACGGGCGCAGGCCGCCTTGCTGAATACCAGCTGCAAAACGGTATTCCCTTAGGTCCAATCCTTTCACCCGGACTTGTATGGCTGTTGGCTTTTTTATCGGGGGTTTTGGCCGGAGCCGCCTGGGGGGCAATACCTGGCTTATTAAAAGCGCTGCTTAACATCAACGAAGTGCTGGCTTGTATCATGACAAACTGGGTTGCAGCCAACCTGGTCACCTGGGCTTTTGATTCAGGCAGTTTAAGAAACGTTATCGAAAATACCAAAACAAGCTATATCTACAAAACGGAATTCAACAGCGTTGCCACATCCAAAATGGGGCTTGACAAGCTCTTTCCCGGCTCTCAGGTCAATGGTGGCATCATTATCGCTGTTATTTTGTGTATTATCCTGTACATTATCATGACCAAAACCACTTTAGGGTATGAACTAAGGGCTTGCGGTTCCAACCGCTACGCGGCGCGCTATGCCGGTATTCAGGACAGGCGCAATATTGTTCTTTCTATGGCCCTTGCGGGAGCTTTGTCAGGCGCGGCTGCTGCGCTTTATTACCTTTCGGGTAACACCGAGTTTTTCTGGAATACCTACCAATCGCTGCCTTCGGAAGGCTTTAACGGCATACCTGTCGCGCTGTTGGCCAACTGTCATCCGCTTGGTGTAATTTTTACGGGTATCTTTATGTCTTTCCTGGATATAAACGGCTTGCAGCTTACCAACCTGACCAACTACAACGAGTATATTACCAGCGTGATTATTGCGGTCATTGTTTATTTATCTGCGTTCTCGTTAGTCATTAAAATGTGGATTGGTTCGCTTCAAAAAAAGCGCAGCTTACAAACAGAAGGCATTGTTGCGCCTTCGACAGAGCAAAAGAAGGAGGAGACTCCGTTATGAGTTTTTTGATCCGTCAAACCCTAATTTATGCCATTCCGCTTATGGTTGTGGCTCTAGCAGGTGTTTTTTCTGAGCGAAGCGGCGTGATTAACCTGGCCCTGGAAGGCATCATGATTTTTGGAGCTTTTATTGGGGTGTTGTTTGTTCGTCTTGCCCAGCAAGGCAATTGGTTTATTTCAGCCTTTACGGACAAAAATTTCCTTTCGCTTCAGGGTGTTGTGCTCCTGACAATGCTGGTTTCCGCTTTCTTCGGGGCATTGTTTTCCATGCTTCTTGCTTTTGCGGCTATCAATCTGAAGGCCGATCAGACCATCGGCGGAACGGCGATGAACCTTATGGCGCCGGCTCTGGTGTTGTTTTTCATTCGCATCATTGCAAACCAAAACAACCTAAACATGCTTTCGGGCGATTCGGCGAGCTTTTTCATGCTAAAAAAGAGCATGCTTGGTTACGGGCGAACCGAGCAGATGGGTTTTTGGGGAGACACTTTTTTAAATAAGGTCTATCCGGTCACGTATGTGTGTATACTCATTTTCATTGTTCTGTCGGTCATCCTTTATAAAACCAAGTTTGGCTTGCGTCTGCGCTCCTGCGGCGAGAATCCGCATGCGTCAGATTCCTTGGGTATCAACGTATACAAGATGCGCTATATAGGTGTAGGAATTTCCGGCGCGCTTGCCGGTATGGGCGGCTTTGTTTATGCCCTGACGACTGCCAACTGTTCAACCAACGGGGATGTGGCTGGCTTTGGTTTCTTGGCGCTTGCTGTTATGATTTTTGGCAACTGGAAGCCCCTCAACATCGCTTTTGCTGCACTCTTGTTCGGCTTATTTAAATGTATTGCGGCATCCTATGGCAGCCTTGATATTAACGGTGACGGTGTCTATCTATTAAAAGAAATTGGCGTTAGCGCCCATGTCTACCGCCTGCTTCCTTACCTGATTACCCTGGTGGTTCTTGCTTTTACATCAAAAAGCTCCCGGGCCCCCAAATCTTCAGGCGTTCCTTACGACAAATCCCTTCGTTAATAATCTTGTTTTATCACAGCCGCCTCAGGGCGGCTTTTATTGTTTTGCCATTTGATGGTATAATACCTCGCGTATGGAGGTAATGATGACAGACGTTGTAGTAATTGGCGGAGGACATGCGGGGTGTGAGGCGGCGCTTGCCTGTTCAAGGCTGGGGCTTTCCACTATGCTGGTGACTTTAAATATTGACGCGATTGCGCTAATGCCGTGCAACCCGTCCATTGGCGGAACGGGGAAGGGGCACTTGGTACGGGAAATAGATGCGCTGGGTGGAGAAATGGGGCTTGCGGCCGATGATACCATGCTGCAAAGCCGTATGCTCAACACCGGTAAAGGACCGGCCGTGCACAGTTTGCGCGCGCAGGCCGATAAGGTTGCCTACGGGCAGCGTATGCGAAAAGCCCTGTTTGAAGCGGAAAATCTTACCATCCGTCAAGGAGAAGCGGCCGAAATATTAACCCGGGGCGGCAAGGTCCAGGGCGTCCGAATCATCACCGGAGAAGTTGTCCGCTGCCAGGCCGTCATCGTCTGTGTGGGCGTGTATTTAAACAGCCGTATCATTATCGGTGAATCTCAGTGGGAATCAGGTCCTCAGGGACTTTTGGCGGCAACGGCTCTAACCAAAAACCTGCAAGACTTAGGCTTTAGCATCCGCAGATTTAAGACGGGAACGCCCGCCCGGGTCTTAGAACGCAGTATCGACTTTGAGAAGATGTCCATCCAATTAGGCGATGATCCTATCACTCCCTTTTCCTTCATGACAGATCGAGCCCTTCAAAATACGCATCCCTGCTATTTAACCTGGACCAACGAACAAACACACGATATTATTCGGGCTAACCTGTACCGTTCACCTATGTTTTCGGGAGAGATAAAAGGAACGGGCGCCAGGTATTGCCCGTCCATTGAAGATAAGGTCTATCGCTTCAGCGATAAAGACAGGCACCAGATATTTTTGGAGCCGGAAAGCGCTTGCTCAAAAGAATGGTATGTACAGGGACTATCTTCCAGCTTGCCGGCCGATGTGCAGTGGGCCATGTACCATACTGTTCCCGGTCTTGAAAAAGCGGAGCTTACACGCCTGGCCTATGCCATCGAATATGACTGCATTGACCCGCTTGCGCTTCAGCCTACCCTCGCCACACACGATATCGAAGGGCTTTTTATGGCCGGCCAAATCAATGGTACCTCCGGTTATGAAGAAGCGGCGGCTCAAGGGTTGCTTGCGGGTATCAACGCTGTGCAATACATTCATAATCAAGAACCCTTGCTCATCACCCGTGACCAGGCATATATTGGTGTACTTACCGATGATTTGACCGGCAAGGGAACCGACGAGCCCTACCGGATGATGACCAGCCGCGCTGAGCATCGCCTATTCTTGCGGCAAGACAATGCCGACTTGCGCTTAACGGAAATTGGCAGGGCATACGGCCTTGTTTCAGATGAACGGATGCGCAGGATGGAAACTAAAAAACAGCAGACCGAAGAAATTCTGCGACATCTTACGGATACCAGGCAGGATATTCATATCAGGCGCGGAGAAAAGAAAGTCAGCGACCTGTGCACTGATAGGGGGTACACCCAAGGAGCGCTTGAACAAGCGCAGATTCAAATTCGCTATCAAGGCTATCTTGAAAAGGAAGCGGCAGCCATTCGCAGAGCAAAGGCAATGGACAACAGGCGCTTGGCTCATGATATCCCGTATGAATCCATCGAATCCATCCGTATTGAAGCGCGGCAAAAATTGGCCAAGCAAAAACCAATGACCTTAGGGCAAGCCGGAAGAATCCCCGGCGTATCGCCTGCGGATATTGCCGTACTTACGGTCTGGTTACACAAGAACGGCAAATAACCCGAACGATTCTCATATAATTTTCCAAACATCCGTCTCTATTTGTTGTATTGTTTTTGTCATGAAAGCTGTTGATTTGTAAAGGGAGCCGGGTGTTTTTAATTTTGTT
>CAYFTJ010000012.1:31565-40633 GCA_964346155.1 uncultured Oscillospiraceae bacterium | reverse complement strand
GGGTTCAGCTTAAGCTAGGCTTCAATCAGCGCCATGGGAGGGGCGTCGGGCTGGTAGCTTTGAGGCTTTTCTATTTGTACCCGAAGGCAGGCTACTTCTTTTACGGGCATTTCAGGGTTTAGGCCTTGGCGCAGGGTTTTAATATTGTTTTGTATATTGTTTATTTCTTGGGCGGGGATACTTGTGACGTGGCTTTTTCCGTCTTGCGATACGAGGGACAAGACAAGGTCGCCGTTGTTTAACGCGGCTAAATAATTTTTAGCTTTTTGAATAGCGGTGTTTTGCATGGTTGTTTTCCTTCCGTTTGTTCAGTTTCCCTATTTTATCACGGACACACGTTTTGGATTGTAAAATTTTTTATAAATCTTCCGCCTTCATTTCCCGTGACAAGAGGGTTTCAACGGCATCCAGGGGCTTTTCACCATTATAAATAATATCGTAGGCAGTGTTCATGATGGGGGTATCCACCCTGTGCTCCTGAGCCAGCTTCACTTCAAATACCTCCTAATACTCATCTCAAATAAGAAAAGCTTTTCCTGCGCAGGCCTTACCTGAGATGAGTATATAAAGATATGCACATCGTGTAGTGCTTTTTGGCAAAAAGCGCAAATGTCCTTGTATGTCCTTTGATTGGGGTGAAAAGCTAAGGCCATTAAGTTTTGAAAGGAGACACTATGTTTACCCCATTTTTTGAACGTCGCCCCACTGTAAAGCAGGTGCGGGAGGCTTACCGTGCGCTTATCGACGGGCAGGCCCGCCTTGACCGCCTGCACTGTTACTATCTTGGGCAAAACGATGTGCGCTATCGCCAAAAGCGGGAAGGGCAGCCCAATTTCACCCTGTCCCACCCATTCGCAAGGTATATAGCTACCCTGTCTTCTGGCTATATGCTGGGAGAGGGGCTATGCTATACGGCGGGGGACGAAACAAGGAAAAAGGAGCTGGACCGCCTAATATCCGCCGCTGTCAGCACGGATTTGGACAGCGACCTTGCCCTATCGCAAAGCATTTTTGGCAGGGCAATTTCCGTTGCCTGGAAGAAAAACGGCGTGCGTCTGGCCGCCCTTGACCCAAGGCAGGCGGCTGTTTTTTACAGCCCGACGGCGGACGCTGCCCCGCTGATGGGCTTACTCCTATCGGGCGATAAATTAAGCGTCTATACCAAAGAAGAAATCATCAGCTATCAGGTGAAAAATGAGGACCGCCTGGAGCTTTTGGGCGCTTCAAGGCACGGACTTTGCGACCTTCCGATGGTGGAATACAAAAACAACCCTTTCCGCCAAGGGGATTTTGAGCATGTCCTGCCGCTGATTGACGCCTACGACCTTTTGCAATCCGACCGCATGAACGACAGGCAGCAGTTTGCCGACGCTCTCTTGGTGCTTACGGGGGTAATGGGCGTGGAAGGGGCGGATAAGGAATCCCTCTCTACCATTTTAAAGCGGGAGCGCACCCTGTCCCTGCCCGATTCCGATGCCAAGGCCCAGTGGCTGGTGAAAACGCCCAACGAAAGCGATGTGGATATTTTGCGCAGCGCCTTGTCCGAAGACATTCACAAGTTCGCTATGGTGCCCGACTTTACCCGCCAGTGGAACGCCAATTCAGAGGCCGCCGAAAAGTACAAGCGATACTGCCTGAAACTGCTGGCCAAGCAAAAGGAACGCTTCTTTTTGCAAGGCGCTTACCGCAGAACACAATTGATTGTAAGTGATAGCCCCGAATTCTCGGGCAGGTTTGATGTGGGCATTCGTAGAAATGAGGAAGGACAAGTTCAATGAGTAATTTTAGAAATAAAAACAATAAAGCTTTCACGTGTTAGTATTGCGAAAAGGAAATTAAATGAAGCATTATGTTAGATATAGTTGACATAAAGTAATTTATATTATATAATTTGTTTGAAGGGAGGGCTTATGAGAAACATCAAAATGAAAATGGCAAGAGTTGAACTTGACATGAGCCAGGAAGACTTGGCCAAGGCCGTGGGCGTAACCCGCCAGACCATCGGCTTGATTGAAGCGGGCAACTACAACCCCAGCCTGAACCTGTGCGTTGCCATCTGCAAGGCCCTTAACAGAACATTGAACGACTTATTTTGGGAGGATACACCATGAAAAACCGTGCCGTCACCGATGAGCGCATCATGTATCAGCGCAGAAAAATTCAGTCCAGAGGCTTTGCCTACTTAATGCTTGCGCTGTGGGTTTGCGTGATTGTACAGCAAATCCTAAAAGCTCCCTTTATGCAGTACGCGGTGGAACTGTTTTTGCTGCTTGCCGGCGGCATTTATAACGCTGTCGCCAACTACCGCTTAGGCATCGACCTTTGGAACGCCAAGGAGCGAAAGCCCGGCGGTATTCTATTAAACGCTGTAATCACCGGCGGCGTTGGGGTGACGTTCTATGCCTTGGTGTCCAAAAACAGCGATTTTGCTCAGCTTCTATTGTTCTTCGTATTTTTTGTCGCCTTTTTCTTCCTTGCCCAAGTGCTGCTTGCCAAAATGACCAGGAAAAAACAGGAGGCCATCATTCAAAAATTGGAAGAAGAGGATTAAGCGTTGCGGAACATGAAGGAAATGGGCAAACGTTTCCCTGTTTCACCTTGAAAAGAGAGCCAATGGCGGGTATAATATAGTGGAAAGAAAAAGGAGGTACCCTTATGAAATTTTTAGTCGAAACATCTGCCCGCCACCTACATGTATCCAAGGAACACTTGGAAATTCTTTTTGGTGAGGGTTTTGAGCTGTCCGTTCGCAAAGAACTATCCCAGCCCGGCCAATTCGCCACCGGCGAAAAGGTGCAGGTTGTTGGCCCCAGGGGGCAACTGAACATGTCCATCCTCGGCCCCTGCCGCAAGGAAACCCAGGTGGAAGTGTCCTTCACCGATGCCCGCACCCTGGGCGTAACCGCGCCTGTTCGTGAAAGCGGCGACACCAAGGGCTCTGCCGGCTGCAAGCTGGTTGGCCCCGCGGGTGAAGTGGAGCTTGAAGAAGGTGTTATCGTTGCCAAGCGTCACATCCACGCTACCCCCGAAGATGCCGAGAAACTGGGCGTTCAAAACGGCGATGTGGTGTCCGTGAAGGTCGATACCGGCAATGGCCGCGCGATTGTCTTTGGCGACACGGTCGTTCGCGTCAGCCCCAGCTACGCCCTTGCCATGCACATTGACACCGACGAGTGCAACGCCGCCGCCGCCTTTGGCGAAGTGTACGGCGAAATCGTGAAGTAAGTTTTTAAACAAAAAACAGAACCCGGTAGATTTTCTGCCGGGTTTTTCTTATGAAGGCGCAAAAAATCGGCTTGCTGGTTCGTTAAATAGGTAGACGATAGAAGGAGGGTGAGAAACATGCGAAAAAGAATAACGATGCTGCTTATTTGCCTTTCGCTAGCTATATGCGCTGCCTGAAACCGCCTGCGTTGAGGGCTTCTTGTCTGGCCATCCGCAGCTGCTTGTTTACTGGGTGTTTGACGATGCCTCAGAAAGCTATGAAAAACGCCTGGGCGTACTGAGCGGGGAGTATACCATCAACCCCATTACCACCTTTTGGGGCCAAGCCTTTAGTGTCTGGATAAATCAGGAAGGCAACATTGAAACCTTGGAAATGGACAAGGATTCAGGCCTTTGGTGGCTTCGCGAGTATTGGGGAGGCGAAGAAAAAGCAAAAGAGTGATTTCATGTAACCATGAAAATCTGTATAAAAACAACATAAAACTTCCCTTACGCCCTATCATTTTTCCCTAAAATTAGGTACACTATAAGGACGAAAATTACCTAAACGTTGAGGAGGAACAAATGAAGTTAGGGGACAGGGGGCGCACGGTGCGCCTGGGTATTATTGGCATGGGGCTTCGGGGCAAGGAGCAGATGAAAGTGCTTTTACCCATGGAGGATGTGGAAATTCTTGCCGTGTGCGATGCCTATCAAGACAGGGTGGAAGCCGCCCAAAAGCAAGTGGAAGACGCAGGCCGCCCAAGGCCCTTTGGCACAACAAATTGGCAAGAAGTGCTTGATATGCCGGAAATTGAGGCCATCATCATCATGACCTCTTGGCAGACGCACGTTGAAATTGCTGTTGCCGCCATGGAAAAAGGCAAGATTGTGGGCACGGACGTGGGTGGCGCTACTTCGGTTGACGAGTGCTGGCAGCTGGTGCGTGCCTATGAACGTACGGGCACCCATCTCATGTTCCTTGAAAACTGCTGCTATAACGATGTGGAAATGGCCCTTTTGCGCATGGTGAAAGAAGGCGTTTTTGGTGAAATCGTCCACGCGCGGGGCGGCTATCAGCACGATTTGCGGGACGAAATCGGCAACGGCGATATCATCCGCCACTACCGGCTGGATCATTTCATCCACCGAAACGGCGACCTCTACCCCACCCATGACCTGGGGCCGATCGCTTCTTATTTAAATCTTAACCGTGGCAACCGCATGCTGTCGCTGGTATCCATGGCATCCAAGGCTGTGGGACAAAGCCTGTGGTTAAAAGAACACCGCAGCGATAACCCCGAGCTTCAAAACACCGTGTTTAATCAGGGCGACATTGTCACCACCATGATCAAGTGCCAAAACGGCGAAACCATTGTATTAACCCACGACTGCACCCTGCCCCGGCCCTATTCCCGCGGCGGCTATCTCCAAGGAACGAAGGGCATCTGGACGGAGGAGGGCAGGCAAATTCATATCGAGGGCGTATCAAAGCCCCATACCTTTGAAAGCGACAAGGAACTGCTTGAAAAGTACGAACACCCTTTGTGGAAAGAGTACCGGGACTTTGGCCTGCGTGGCGGCCACGGCGGCATGGACTATCTTGTGCTGCGCGCCTTTATCGAGTCCATCCAGCAGGGCGTAGCTTTTCCCATCGACGTGTACGACGCCGCCAGCTGGATGGCGATTACCGCCCTTTCGGAGCAGTCCATCGCCATGGGCTCGATGCCCGTTGCCATCCCCGACTTTACCGACGGCAAGTGGATGAAGCGCGAAAAGCGCCCGGCGGATAAGTTCTCTTTGGATGGTATTGCTTGGGACGCTTTTGAGGGGACGGAAGGTCAATAAAAGTATAATGATTTGTTTTCAGCTTTCGGCGGCAGCATGAGCGTCTCCGGAAGCTTTGATTTACGAGAATCTTTCACGACTCATTGATTGACAGTAGGTGACAGATAAACCTATAATAAATTACATTTTTCTTGGATTGGAGACAAGTATGAACCAACTTCAGCGGGAGGTGGCAAGGCGGCGCACCTTCGCCATTATCAGCCACCCGGACGCGGGAAAGACTACCTTAACTGAAAAGCTGCTGCTATACGGGGGCGCTATTCGTCAGGCGGGCAGCGTGAAGGCGCGCAAGGCCGACCGCCACGCCACCAGCGACTGGATGGAAATTGAAAAGCAGCGCGGCATTTCGGTTACCTCAAGTGCCATGCAGTTTGAGTATGAGGGTTTCAGCTTTAATATCTTGGATACCCCGGGTCACCAGGACTTCTCGGAAGATACCTACCGGGTGCTGGTGGCCGCCGACGCTGCCGTGATGCTGATAGATGCTTCCCGCGGCGTTGAAACGCAGACCATTAAGCTCTTTAAGGTGTGCGCCATGCGGGGCATCCCGATTTTTACGTTTGTCAATAAAATGGACCGGGCGTCCAAAAACCCTTTTGATTTGATGGACGAATTGGAAATCGTTTTGGGCATCCGATCCTGTCCCATGAACTGGCCCATTGGCGTTGACGGAGACTTTCAGGGCGTGTATCACCGGGATACGGAGATGATTGAACTGTATTTTTCGGGTGACCATGGCAAAAAAAAGGTGCAGCGCACCGATGTTGCGCCCGAGGACGCGCTGAAACTTGGCCTCCTTGAAAAGCACTATGTGGATAGGTTGCAGGAAGAAATTGAGCTGCTTGACGTGGCCGGCGACCCCTTTGATTTAAAATTGGTGAGCCAAGGCAAGCTAACCCCGCTGTTTTTCGGCTCGGCCATTACCAACTTTGGCGTGGAGCCGTTTTTGGAGCGCTTCTTAAAGTACGCGCCCCCGCCCGGACCCAGGGAATCATCCATTGGCATGATAGAACCAGACGACGAGCAGTTTTCAGGCTTCGTGTTTAAAATTCAGGCTAACATGAACCCGGCCCACCGGGACAGGCTGGCTTTCTTGCGGGTGGTGTCGGGCAAGTTCCAAAAGGACATGACCGTATGGCATTCCCATGAAAACAAGGAGATTCAGGTGAAAGCCCCCCAGCAATTCATGGCCGACGAGCGGGAAATGATTAACGAAGCTTATCCTGGCGACATCATTGGCCTCTATGACCCCGGCATCTACGCCCTGGGCGATACCCTATGCGAAGGCAAGCGACGGTTCAGGTTTGCCAAGATTCCCATTTTCGCGCCGGAAAACTTTGCCCGCATCCGGCCCTTTGACTCCATGAAGCGCAAGCAGTTTTTAAAAGGCATCACCCAGCTAAGCCAGGAGGGCGCTATTCAGCTGTACTACCGGGACGAAACCGGCTTTGAGGAAACGCTGTGCGGGGTGGTGGGCACTTTGCAGTTTGATGTGCTTTCCTATCGCCTGAAAGGTGAATACGGCGTGGATTTGGTGCTTGAAAACATGCCCTGGCGATTTATCCGCTGGGTGGAAGACAGCCCCAAGGATGTAGGCGACTTGCAACTCACTTCCACCTCCGCAAGGGGGAGGGATGCCCAGGGCAACAACGTGCTGCTGTTTGAAAACGAGTGGAGCATCCGCCTGGCCCAAGAAAAAAACAGCGGCCTAGTCCTTCGGGAGCTTGCGCCCATGAGCGAAGAGTTTTAATGTAAGAAACAAGTAAAAAATGGTAAAATTTTTGTGACCAGATTGACGGGTTTTATGGGGCATTGGTATAATATGATCAGTATGATATAGAAAGGGGCGGACGATCGATGCAAAAAGCAAACTGGGAACTGATACTGACCATAGGCCTATTCATCATTCTTCTTGCCAACGTGTATTTTGCCGTCAAGGATGGCGACAAGAGAGGCACCATCCTGAGCGCAGCCGCAGCTGTCCTTTGTGTTATTGATTTGATTCTGACCTTCCGCCGCAGATGATTTCTGCGATGATTTCAAGCTTCTCCCCGGAATGAACGAGATAGAATGATTTTTGCCTTGGCACACAAAGATGTTTTCAATGGGTGCGTTGTTCAAACAATTGCCCCTTTACAACGCGCTTTGTGTGCATTTATAATGCTTTCGTTCAACGACAACTTATTAAACTTACAAACTTAAACGAAACGGAACAATATGATTAGAAACGACATCAGAAACATTGCCATCATCGCCCATGTAGACCATGGCAAAACCACTCTGGTAGACCAGATGCTAAAGCAGGGCGGGGTATTTCACCGCAACCAGCAGGTTCAAGACCGCGTCATGGACTCGGGCGATATCGAGCGGGAGCGCGGCATTACCATCCTGGCCAAAAACACCGCCGTTCATTACAAAGGCGTAAAAATCAACATCGTCGATACGCCCGGGCACGCCGACTTTTCGGGCGAAGTGGAGCGGGTACTGAAGATGGTGGACGGCGTCCTCCTTCTGGTAGACTCCTTTGAAGGCCCCATGCCGCAGACAAGGTTTGTTTTGTCCAAGGCCATGGATATGGGCCTGCCTGTGCTGCTAGTGATTAATAAGGTAGACAGGGCCGATGCCCGCAACGAGGAAGTGGTGGACGAGCTTTTGGACCTCCTGTCCGACCTGAACGCCGACCTTGAAACCCTGGCCCGCCCCATCCTCTATGTTTCCGCGCGGCAGGGAACGGCTACTACCGATATGGCAAAGCCGCAGACTACCTTGGAGCCTTTGTTTGATGCCATCATCAAGTACGTTCCCGCTCCGGAAGGCGACCTTGAAGGGCATGTGCAGCTGCTTATTTCCACCATTGACTATAACGAGTATGTGGGGCGTATCGGCATTGGGCGCATTGCCCAGGGCACCTTGCAGACGGGCATGAACGTGGTTAAATGCAACTATTTAACTAAAGAAGTGTCGCTGCCCCAAAGGCTGGTGAACCTGAATACCTTTGATGGCTTAAAGCACCTGCCGGTGGACGAAGTGAGCATGGGCGACATTGTCGCCATTTCGGGCATCGCGGACCTTTCCATCGGCGATACGGTATGCGACCCTGCCCACATTGACCCGCTGCCCTTTGTGGCCATCGGCGAACCTACCGTGACGATGACTTTTTCAGTCAACGACAGCCCCTTTGCCGGGCAGGAAGGCACTTATGTCACCAGCCGCCACCTGCGGGCAAGGCTTTACCGCGAGCTTGAAACGGACGTGGGCCTGCGGGTGGAGGACGGCGAAACGCCCGACCAATTTTATGTAAAGGGCAGGGGCGAACTGCATTTATCGGTGCTGATTGAAAACATGCGCCGCCAGGGCTATGAGTTTCAAGTCAGCCGCCCTGAAGTGATTTATAAAAAAGTGGAAGGCGTGCTGTGTGAGCCCATTGACCGGGTGCAGTGCGATGTGCCGCAGGCCTATGTAGGCGCCGTGATTGAAAAGCTGGGCCGCCGCCGCGGGGTGCTGGTATCCATGCACGGCCTGGATCGAGTGCGGCTTGAATTTCTGGTACCCAGCCGGGGCTTGTTCGGCTATCGCTCGGAGTTTTTAACCGACACCAGGGGCGAAGGCATTATGTCTTTCGGCTTTGCAAGCTATGAACCCTTAAAGGGCGACATCCCCCGCCGGTCGGTGGGGGCCCTTGTGTGCCACGAAACAGGCGAAGCGACCCAGTACGGCCTTTACGGCGCCCAGGAAAGGGGCACCCTGTTTATCACCCCCCAAACGCCCGTGTATGCCGGCATGATTTGTGGCCAGTCCACCAGGGTCGGCGATATCGTGGTAAACGTCTGCCGCCAAAAGCATGTGAGCAACGTGCGCAACGCCGCCGCCGCTGAAGACAGCATGCGCCTTGTGTCGGTCTATAACCTGAGCCTTGAAGAGTGCCTTGAATTTATCGATGACGACGAGCTTTTGGAAGTAACCCCCAAGTCCCTGCGTATGCGAAAGCGAGAGCTCAACCATTCACAGCGCATGCG
>CAYFTJ010000012.1:16569-31465 GCA_964346155.1 uncultured Oscillospiraceae bacterium | reverse complement strand
CCGCCGCAGCCGGTGGAAAACCACCTGCTGGAGGGGCTTACATTACCCGAGGGGTGGAGGGGGCTGCCTGGCAGCAACCATGCTTTGGTCCAAAATATGAGCCAGGATTTGGCGCAACACTTTCAGGATGAAAGCGCCAAGGCCACAGAGGCTCTGCTTGGCTTGACGGGGCAAAACGGCACCTTTGTATGCTATGTTTTGCAGGTGGCCGCCCTTGATAGCATGGAGTTGAGCCTTTTCAAGGAAAAGAACGTAGATGCCATCCTTGAAACAATCAAAGGTTTGGTCTTGGCTGAAGCAAAGAGTTTAGAAATACCCGATGCCAAAACACGCCTTGAAAAGGTGAACGGCTCCCTGGTTGTATATCTAAACGCTGAAGGAAAAGCAGGTTCTTTTTTGCGGGCAGCCTTTGTTTTTGGCAAGGAAGCCAATACCTTGACCCTGCTTGTTTATACCGAGCAGGAGCCCGAAGGTTTGGACAGCTTGGTTGAGCAATTATCAGCCCTATGAACCATATTGATAATTTGGAGCCGTTTCATGGCTCTTTTTTGTTGTTAAAGAAAAAATAAAAAAAGATATTGACATATGTCAAAAAGTCGTGTATAGTGGAATTAATGACATATGTCGAAAAACAAAGGAGGTGAACAGAATGCCTAGAATGGATGGAACAGGCCCCGTTGGCGGGGGCGCGATGACCGGCAGAGGTCTTGGCCCTTGTGGGGGCGGAAACGCTGTAAGAGGCGGTGGTCTTGGCCGCCGTGGCAATCGTCCCCAATGCGGACGAGGCTTTGGCCGAGGTTTCGGCAGAGGCTTTGGTATGAACCAAGCTTCCGGTGAAAACCGCAGAGAGCGGCTTCAACAGCAAAAGGCTCTTTTAGAGCAAGAGCTAAACGCAGTGAACCAAGAACTTGACAGCAAGTAAATGCATTACTAGGGATAAGGAGGACGCTCCAAATTCCCGCTTACTACGAATGTAAAACATTAACGCATCTAAAGCGGTGAGGGATTTTGGCTTGCCGCAAGGAGCAGACGAGGGTAGGCGTAGTGGAGCTACGCCTACAGAGCAGCCGACACAGTGGCGGGGCAAAAGCACCGGCACGACGATGCGTTAATGTTTGGAATGAGTAATTTAGAAAGGAAAGAACCGTGGCAAGACCCAGAAAGCGCAGGCGAATATGCGCCCTGCCCCAAAACAACCGATTTGGCCCGCTTGGACAGTCGGCAGAGCTTGTTGACTCCATTGTTATGACGGTGGATGAGTTTGAAACCATCCGATTGATTGACTTGGAAGGCTTTCAGCAGGAAGAGTGCGCCCAGCAGATGAATGTTGCTCGCACCACCGTGCAGGGCATCTATATGGACGCAAGGAGGAAACTGGCGGAAGCGCTGGTCCATGCACGGCCGCTTGTGATTGAGGGCGGCGAATATCGGCTGTGCGATGGAACGGGTCAGGGCTGCGGCAGAGGCTGCCAGAGAAGAGGCCGTGGCAGGCGCTTTGAAAACCAGCCTTAAACCATTGATATACTAAACAAAAACTCCCTTATACTATGTCACTTTTAGAATAGCCTCTTTATCGCAGCGAATTTTTCTGTTTGGCAAAGCCTGATGAAGGAGGCATAGTGGACCCTATTCCGACTGAATCAGGCACAGCCAAAGAGGAAAAGATGCGTGAGAAAAGGCTAATCTAAAGGTGATATAGTATTAAAACAAGGGAGCCGATAAAGTTGCAATAGACGGGAGATTAAACCCGTCTATTTTTCTTCTTTTTTAAATATGCCCCATTTGGAGGCGACATAGTTAAACACCACCACGCACACATTGGCGATGATTTTGACCGGAGCGTGGTGCAGGGAAAAGACTACCACCAAAAGATTATATAGCCCCACATCAAACAAAAAATAGCTACCTAAGCGGGCGGTGAAAAACAGGGCCAGCTCTTTTTCCGCCGCCTTATTTTTGGCCGTGCTTTTAAATACAAAACGCTTGTTGGTGATATAGGCAAACAGCACGCTTAATACCCAGGCGATAGCGTTTGAAAGATTCAGCCAAAGGGCGTTTTGCCCGCTCTCGCCTTTTAGGAAAAGGGCTGTCAAGCCAAAGTAGACCACCCAGTTCACAAGCGTGGTGAGTACGCCAAAAATAAGGTAGCTGAAGGCTTCCATGGCGCTTGGGTTGGATATTAGCTTTTTGATAAGCTGTTTTATTTTGTTCATTTTGTATCTCCATACAGGTCAATTTCGCCCTTGTCCCCCTGCGCATATCCAAAGGATAGAGCGGATTCAAAGGGAGCGAAGTGTTCCTGTTTCTTTTTTCCTTGCGTGTAATAAAAACCCTCGTCAGACAGTCTGGTTACCCGAATGGTTTGGTTGCGGATTTTACCTTCCTCATCCATCAGTATAGCCTTAATGGGTTTTTGATGGCGCAAAGAGTAGTCTAAAAATCGATGGGTCATCGTGCTTTTAAGATGATGGAGGAGCCGTCGCTGGATTCAAAAACGATGTCGTAGCGGTCAAAAAGAGCTTGCTCATCCACATTATAGCGGTACAGTTCATCGGGGGAGAGGAGAATGTAGGAAGCCCCGTACTTTTGGGGGATATCTTTTCCAAGTTCGGGATTTTCATAAAACAACCTTAGGTCGTCTTCCCTTTGGGCGATATCAAAGCCGTGCCAGTACAGCCACAGCGACGGTCCGCACACGACGCGGCGGCCCGCAAGGGCGCTTACAGGGTTTAGGTGATCGGTGGAAGTGACAAACAAATCGTCTTGTTTGGTGTTTTTTTCTACCCACTCCGCGGTTTCGCTATCGGCTGCCGAAAACATGGCGTAGTCGCTTTTGGCTTCACGGACAAGGGCCAGGGTGCCTGATAAAAACATCATCACGATGCACAGTCCGGCAAGGACTTTGCGCCCGCCGATGCCTTCCAGTTTTTTATATAGCAGCAGCGCGTATTCGCTGATGCCCGGCAATACAAGCAGGTAGGCGACATACAGCAATTTGTTGTTATCGTAGATGTTTGGCTGAAAAGCGATGAACTCCGCCGGAAGCCAGATAAATAGCGCGCCCATATACAAAAACCGCCAACGGGAGTTTTTATGAAACAGGGAAAGGATGAGCAAAAGGAAAGGCAAGCCGATATTTTTAAGGTAGAAAAACAGCACGCCATCTTTTAATCCCCCTTCGCCATTGACCCAGTTAAAGGAAAAGCGGAGGAAAGAGTCGCTTGCGCCCACTTGCCCGAAGGTAAAGGTAAACAGCTGCGGCAGGGCAAGGAGTACCGCGATGACACCATAGAGGATGATAGGGAGGTTGAGCTTTTTATTTTTGATAAAATCCAAGGTGAGCCAGCCAAGGGAACATAGTCCCAGCGCCAAAAAGGAATGGGTGTGAATAAGAGGCAGACCGCCCGCCATGATACCCAAAAAGACGGTCTCTCCTGCGCTTCCTTTTTTCTCAAACATTTCGTAAAGGAGGTATAGGCAGGGGAGCAATACCATCCAGCCGCCTAAAAAGGTACGCTGGGGAAGGAAAAGGTCGGCTACAATATTGGACCACCGGAGGTTGTAAGTGGAAAATTCGGCGTGGTTGGCCGGCGTTTGGTACCAGCCGTTGATAATGGTTTTGATTCTGTCCAGCCACACCCCATGCTGAAGCTGGTTTTGCCCGACCTGGCCAAGGGAAACGCCAGCCATGTCCATGGAATATAAAAAGCCAAGCCCACCGTTTAAAAGGAGCATCAGCACTGTTAATACGGCGGCGCTTTTGGAGTTTGTGAGTTTAGTGGCAAGGATTACAAGACCGCAGGCGACAAGCGCGAACATCAGCGCCCCCGCAAGGCGGATAGAAAGCCCCAAGGGAAGGCCAAAAATCATCAGGGTGGTGGATAGGCTATCGGTTAAAAAGGGGTAAGCCAGACGCTCCCCAGGGAAAATGGAATAATCGCTTGGCAGTTTCGCCCCTCGAAGGGAAGAAGCGATACCAAGGTGCAAGGGCAAGTCGCCGTAGGTGGCCTGACCCGTATGATAGCCCCCATCCACCGGACGCAGCACATGGGTATACTGAACAAAACAAAAGTAGAGAAAAAAGGGCAGGGCAAGGGTCAGCATCAGGCGGAGGGCTCTTTTGTCGCTATCATCAAAAGTGCGAGTTTCGCGCTTGTCTCTGCATAAATAGACAACTAAAACAAGAAGCAAAAGCGCAGCCAAGGCGATCAGCTCCCCTTTTAAGGTATAGCCAAAAACAAAAGCGGATAAGGCGGGCAGCCACATCATCAAAAAAACGCCGGCGGACAGGCCAAGCCACAGCCTTGCCGTAGGACGAAGGCGCGGAAGCGTGAGCCGGGCAAGCAAAGCGCCCGCTGCCAAATAAACAAATGCAACCAAAACGGCGACCATAAAGCCTCCTTATTTCTGCAAACAGTATAACAAAAACCGCCAGGCATAGCAAAAATTCAGCGTTATTAGCAAGGACTACTTTAACTGCGCCTGCCAGTTCTTATCTTCATCGCGCCAGGGGATAAAGACTTCGGAATATTTCCCTGGCTCATGAAACAAAGAGGATTTGGCGTAGTGAACGCTGGAAAACTTCTCGTCGGACGTGGCTAAAAGCTCGTTTTTATCCATCCAAAAATGTGTGCCTTCGGCACTTTCTTTCACCAATTGGCCGCTATAATCGCTGGTTTTGTACATAAAGCAAAGGTAGCGGCTGTCGTCCTTATCATAAACCCAGTGAACGACCCTGCAAAGTTCCAGGTTATGAACGGTTAAGCCTGTTTCTTCCTTTACCTCACGAACGGCGCAGTCATAAAAGCTTTCGCCTTTTTCCACATGCCCGCCGGGGAAGTTCCAACCGGGATATTCTTTTTTGCGGTTTTGTACCAAAACTTCGTTGGTTTCCTTATTATATATCATGACACAGGTGGTTATTTCCGCTTGCATGTTGGCTCCTTACATCAAAGCGCTTTCAGTACTTTGCTTGATGACAGCATTTTTATGGATTCATTTCCCCGTGGAGCATCGTCTCCCGCAACTGCCAAAGCCGGTCTGACAAGTCCACCTTGTAAGGCTGGGGGTTTCTGAGGCGCAGGTGCTCCTCCCAAATGCTAGTTTCCTCTTTTTGGCGGTAGGCCTTGATTTTCTCTAAGCTAAGGTCTTTACCCACAGGCTTTCCGTTACGAAATAAAGGTGTCAGCAATTTCCGTGCGCTGTACTTTTCAAGCCGCATCTTTTTCCAGGTATCCTTGGGATGGAAGATGGTCAGCGGCTGACTAAAATCAATCTCCTCATCCATAAGCGTCACAAGGTCGGCAATGGCCATTCCCTCCGGGTCATACAGGCGGTACACCTCATGGGCGCCGGGCAGGGTAATTTTCTCCGGGTTGTCGGACAGCTTCATTTTGGGCATCATCTGGCCGTTTTCCTCCAGCGCGCTCATCTTATACACGCCGCCCAGGGCATAGCATCCGGCGCTGGTAATCAGTTTAGTGCCCACACCCCACAGGTCAATTTTAGCGCCCTGGAGCTTGAGGTCACGGATGAGGTACTCATCCAAGTCATTGGATGCAACGATAATGGTATCCTCAAAGCCGGCTGCGTCCAGCATTTTCCGTGCTTCCTTGCTAAGGTAGGCAAGGTCGCCCGAATCAAGCCGGATGCCAAGGGGCTTGCCGCCTTTTGCGCGCAGCTCTTGAAACACCTTGATGGCATTTGGCACCCCTGAACCCAGGGTGTCGTAGGTGTCAACCAGCAACAGGCAACTGGTGGGGAAGTCTTCAGCGTAGGCACGGAAGGCGTCCAGCTCGCTTTCAAAGCTCATCACCCAGCTGTGGGCATGGGTTCCGCTGACAGGAATATCAAAAAGCTGCCCTGCCAAAACATTGCTGGTGGAATAGCAGCCGCCAATCACCGCCGCCCGGGCACCCAGCACCCCCGCGTCCGGCCCCTGAGCGCGCCTGAGGCCAAATTCCATCACCTTGTCCCCCTTTGCGGCGCGGGATACCCGGTTGCCCTTGGTGGCAATCAGGGTCTGGTGGCCAATGAGGTTGAGCATAGTGGTTTCAATCAGCTGTGCCTGGGATAGGCTTGCCTCCACCCGCACTATGGGCTCCCCGGGAAAAATAAAGCTGCCTTCGGGCATAATGTCGATGTTGCCCTTGAAGCTGAAATCCCGCAGGCTTTGAAGGAAACCTTCCTCGAAAATTTGAAGGCTCCGAAGATAGTCGATGTCTTCTTCCGTAAAGCGCAGATTGCTTACATATTCTTTAAACTGCTCGTTTCCCGCCATGACCGCGTAGTTTAAATTTTCGCTGCCCCGGAAGAACATGTAAAATACGGCTTGCCTGTTCGCCATCTTGTGGCGGCGGTAGCCAGAGAGCATGGTCAGTTCATATAAATCTGTGAGCATCGTTAGGTTTCGCATGGTCATTCTCCTTTTTACTGGTTGATGAGTGTTTCAATAGCGTCTATCCACAGCGCGGCGCTAGCGTCTGACGGCATATCAAGGCCGCCCCTTGGCGAGAGGGAAAGCCCCAGTACCTTTGGGCCATCAGGCAGACAGTTGCGCTTGAACTGACTGGCAAAAAATCGCCCGAAAAAGCCCCGCATACGGCACAAGACTTCCTGACGGGAATAGGTATCCCCGAAAGCCATCTGCGCTTTTTTGAGTAACTCCTGCGGGCTAGGTTTGTTCGTTAGAAAAAAGTGCAGGAAAAAATCATTGAGCACATAGGGACCCAAGATGTCCTCGGTTTTTTGCCCGATGGTCCCATTATCTCCCGGAATCAGCTCTGGGCTGATGGGGGTGTCCAAAACATCTAAAAGCACTTGGGACAGAGCAGGGTTATCAGTATGGTGAGCAAATTCTTTCACGATCAGCCGGATGGCTGTTTTGTACAGCCCCGCGTTCACCCCGTACATGCTCATATGGTCGCCCCCGTAGGTGGTAAAGCCAAGAGCCAATTCGCTCATATCCCCGGGGCCTATCATCAGGCCGCCCCGTTGGTTGGAGATGTCCATAAGCACCTGGGTGCGCTCCCTTGCCTGGGCGTTTTCAAACACGGCGTCATGTTTTCCTTCCGGGTGGCCGATGTCCTTCAAGTGCCGGGCGACGCTAGCGGTGATGTCGATTTCACGCTCAGGCAATTCGCATGCCAAAAGCAGCCTTTGAGCGTTTTTACGGGTTCTTTTGCCGGTGCCGAAGGCGGGCAGGGAAACGGCAAAGAGGTTTTGTTTGGAAAGCCCGTTGATTTCAAAAGCCCTGAGGGCGGTAAGCAGCGCCATCGCGGAATCAAGGCCGCCGGAAAGCCCCAAGGTAATTCCCTTGGCTCCGATGCGCTCCATGCGCCGGGCAAGCCCGTGGCTTGCTATTTCCAGCGCCTCCCGGCACCAAATAGCCCGCGCGTCCTTTTCTTTGGGCGCGTAGGGCATGGCAGGGTCGGGCTGCCAAGGGAAATCCGATAAAGCGATATGCGCGGTTTCACTCAGCACTTTATCGCCTGAAACTACCAGCGCCTGTCCGTCGTACACCAAATCGGTGGTGGATTCATTTATTCCGGCGTTGGCCCAGGCACAAAGACCGCCTGCCGCCTTGCTTTTTATCATTTGAAGGCGTTCATGACCCCCACCCGCCCGGGCAGGGAGAGCGCCTAAAAGCGCTAGTACATCCAAGGAAGATGAATTTATTTTATCTTTCATAAAACAAAGCTGCAAACGCTTTCCATCAGGCAGGGTGAAATAGCCTTCTTCGCCCGTATAAATAGGGAAAGGAATACCTTCTATTGCTTTTGCCTCATTGCCCGGCGAAAAAACCCGGCGTTCCCGCCATGAAAGGTTTTGCTTGAGTACTATGCCCTGAATTTTTCCACCAAAGGCCAGCAATCCGGCGTTATACACTTTTTTAGAAAAGCTAACCGGCAGGCCAAAAATCACGGCCAATCCTGTGGCCGCCCCGGCAATCTCTACCGCTGCTTCCCGGCAGGCGTTTAGCAGCAAGGGCTGGCGCAGTAAATCCCCGCAGCTAACCCCGCACAGGCAAAGTTCCGGCAGTACCAAAAGCTCCGCGCCTTGCGCCCGGGCTTTTTCCACCTGCGTAAGCGCCGCCCGGGTATTGGTCGCAACATCCCCTGGGCGTCCTTCTTGAAGGGATGATGCCATGATGCGCAGATTATCCATGTAAGCCCCCTTTAGCGTTCCAATACCTGCATCATAAGCCTATGGGCGGGATTTGACAAGCGGAAATACCCCGTTTGCCGTTTTTCGTGTATACTATTCTTATCATTATTTTAGGAGGCTGGGATGAAGCTGGGCATTATGGGAGGGACCTTTGACCCTATCCACCTAGGACATCTGCATGTTGCCCGGGCAGCGCTGCAGGAGGGCTGGCTTGACCGGGTGCTGTTTTTGCCTGGCGGCGACCCGCCCCACAAAAGCCCGAGAACCCCGGCAAACATTCGCCTGGAGATGGTAAAGCTTGCTCTGGGAGCGGGACCCAACTTTGCGGCAAGCGACATGGAGGTAAGGCGCTCCGGCCGCACCTATACGGTGGACACCCTGCTGGAGCTCAAAGCAGAGAACCCAGATACGGACTTGATTTACCTCATCGGCTCCGACACCCTTTTTCTTTTGCCTACCTGGCGGGCGCCGGAAAAAGTGGCCCGGCTTTGCAGCATGTTAATCGTGATGCGGGAAAATGATGATGAAAAAGCCGTACGGACGCAGCAGGAGCGGCTGTGGGAGGCCTACGGTCTAAGCAGCCGATTGCTCTGTTCCCGAGGGCTCCCCATCTCCTCAAGTCAGGTGAGAGAGGCGCTGTATAGGGGAGAGGATATCTCCGGCTTGGTGCCGCCGCAGGTAGCGGCATACATCAAAAAGCAAGGGCTGTATCAGCTTTCGTCATCATCAAATACGCAATAAAAAAGCCCAATTATAGGGCTTTTTTGCAAGATAAGAATGTTTTGTTTCATTAATCTTCAACAGCAACCACTTCGCTCACCGCCTCGGACAGGATGGGGGTGCTGTCTCCATGCTTGACAAACAGGCAGCATATCAGGCACAGGGTCATAAACGCGGCGGCATAGTAGCTGATTACGTGGTAGCCAAAGGCGTTGATAAACAGGCTGCTAAACAGCGGAGTAAAAGTTAGCAAAAACAAGTATAGCACGAAGCCTTGCCTTTTTCTGTGTTTCAACATGCGAAAAAAGAAAAAAGCGGGAGAAAAGTACAAGAAAAATTCAGAAGCATTGTTTTGTGTCAGCTTATTTTTTCGTCAATCCCAACCAAAACGAGTTCAAAGCCCGATTATTTGGTTCATATTTAACCGATTGAACCTTTATGCATTTTCGGGTATAATGGAAATAATAAGAAGGAGGTGCCGATGTACAAGCTATTGTTAATTACCGACCGCCAGGACGTTCGGGAAGTATTTGAAGCGATAACTGATTGGCAACAGCTGTTCTTTCATCCGATTACCATTTGCTCTTCGGTAGAAGAAGGCTTGGAACACCTTAACAGCTACGCAGTGGATGCCATGGGGTATTGCATGAGCGGCGGCGATGTAAGCCAGTTGCACCGCTACCTAAACGAGCACCCCAGTCTTCCGGTGTTCCAGACGCACAAGCACCTGGATACCGTGAGGGATGAACTGACCAGCATTCGGCGCTTTCTTGACCGCATGCACATGGACGATAGCGACACTTTGTTTACCGAGATGGAAGTGATTACCATGCTGCGGGATGAATTGATGCGTGATCTTCTGTCAGGCAATATCGAGTCTGAAAAGAAGTTTATGAGCCGGGTCAAACTGGCTCGTGGCAATATTTCTCTCAAGCACCGCTGCTACCTTCACGAGTTTGATTTGCCTCAGGGCGAAATTTACCTGGAAGATACCTGGCGCTACGGCGCTGAGCGCCTGGAAAGCGCCCTTCGCAACAACTTTTTCAAGCGCTTTGTGGACGATATCTACTACGATGTGCGGGCGCTCAGTCCCCGGCACATCAGGGTTATTGCCTGTCCCCGCATGGACAGCCCCTTAACCAATGAAGAGACCAGAGCCTTGGTCAACCTACGTATTCCTCAAGCCATTGAAGATATTAAAGACTACCTGGGCCTTGACCTTGCGCTGGTAGAAACGATTGAGTTTGAAAGTTTGCTGCAACTGATCAACTATAGAAAATAAGCCAAAAAACACATTTTATCATTAGAAAAAAAGGAGAAACTATGGGCATTTTAAATTTTATTAAAGGTCAGGCAATCGACGTTATCGAATGGACCGACTCGGACCACAAAGAAATGGTGCACCGCTTTGATGACGGCGGAAAAGAAATCATGATGGGCGCTCAGCTCACGGTACGTGAAAGCCAGGTGGCCATCTTTGTCAACGAAGGCCGTATTGCCGACGTGTTCCAGCCCGGCCGCTACGAACTGTCCACCCAGAACCTGCCGCTGCTCACTGCCCTTAAATCTTGGAAGTACGGCTTCAACAGCCCCTTCAAGAGCGAGGTATACTTTGTGAACACCCGCCAGTTTCTGGACCTTAAGTGGGGCACATCCAACCCCGTGATGATGCGCGATCAGGACTTTGGCATGATTCGCCTGCGCGCCTTTGGCATCTATTCTTTTAGGGTGCAGGACCCCGTCACTTTCTTAAAGGAAGTTTTCGGCACCGCCGCTTACTTTACCACCGAGGGCGTTGAAGGCCAGATCAAGCGCACCATTGTTTCCAGCCTCACCGATACTTTGGCGCAAAGCAATATTCCCGCCCTTGATTTGGCGGCCAATTACCTGGAGCTTTCAGAGCAGGCCAAAGGCATCATCGCCCCCCGTATCGCGCCCCTTGGGTTAAAGCTGGAAACCTTTATCATTGAAAACATCTCCCTGCCCCAGGAAGTGGAGCAGGCCATGGACAGGCGCACCTCCATGGGCGTTGCCGGCGACCTTGACAAGTACGCCAAGTACCAGGCTGCCGAAGCCCTGCGTGAAAGCGCTTCCAACCCTGGCATGGGCGGCATGGGCGCCGGTCTTGCCGGTGCCGTGATGATGGGCAACATGATGAACCAGCAGCTCAACCAGCCTGTTTCCGCACAGGCGGCCCCTGCGGCGGTCACCACAGCCTGCGTGGCTTGCGGCGCCGGCATTCCCCAGGGCTCCAAATTCTGCCCCGTTTGCGGAGAAAAGCAGGAAGCAAAGAGCGCGGGCTTTTGCTCGCAGTGCGGCAAGCCCGTTGACGCCGGCGCGAAATTCTGCTCCAACTGCGGCGCCAAACAGTAAGTATACATTTGTATGATTAAGGCGGCAGCCTCCTGCCGCCTTTTCTATGGAAAGAGAAGAGGCGTTTATGTTTGAATTTACCGGCCTTGACCCCGTTGTCGAGTTTGATGAAGAGCATTCCCTGGTAACCCCCGCCATCCGCTCCAAGCTACTGAGAGACATGGTGGGCATCGATACCTGCGTGATGGTTTGTTTTCCTGACCTTGAAAACGATGAAGCCAGCAAGGATTTGGATCCCCTGTACCGCTTTGTCGCGGGCGGCGCGACGGTCATGCAGTATGTGTATCAAGACAGCATCCTCGTTGCCAACATGGCCGGCGGGGCGCCTTCGGCTGCCCGGCTGATGGAGGAGCTTATCTCCCTTGGCATTGATCGTTTTGTTCTTTTCGGTTCGGCGGGCTTGATTTGCCCGGAATTTCCTCAAGACCATGTGCTGCTTGTAACAGAAGCACTCAGGGATGAGGGAACCAGCTACCACTACATTTCGGCAAGCAAGGTGTGCATGACCACCCCGCTGCTTCGGGCGCAGGTGAAGGGCATCCTTGAAAACTTGGGCATTGCCTTTACTGAGGGTAAGATTTGGACCACCGATGCCATGTACCGCGAAACGCCCAGCCGCGTGGCAAGACGCTTTCAGCAGGGAGCCCTGGCGGTGGATATGGAATCGTCCGCCCTGTGCGCCATCGCCCAAAGGCGGGGAGTAGAGTTTGCCCACATTGCCTATATCGCCAATTCCCTGGTATCCGACGTGTGGTCGGGGTTTTACGCAAGTTATGGCAACCTGCGCCGCCGCGCGCTCAAGCATGGCCTTGAAATCGGGATGGAGGTAGCAAAACTTTTATGATCAAGCGGCGCTTTATTGATGATATTACAGACTTTATCTTTATCAGGGACGAGTTATCGCCTGCCGATGCCATTTTCATTCCCGGCAACTGGTCAGTGGAGCTGCCCGAAATGGCGGCGGAGCTATATCATCAAGGCTTGGCCAGGTTCATTGTACCCTCGGGCAAGTATTCCATTAAGCTTGGCTATTTTCCCGGCCCCCGCATCAAAGGCGATGTTTACCCGCCGCCTTACACCACTGAGGCAGCGTTTTTTAAAACAATCATGGTGCAAAACGGCGTGCCGGCAGACTGTATCTTTCCCGAAGAAAGGGCGACCTACACTTTCCAAAACGCCCAATATACCAGGGAATTACTGGAGTCGATGGAAAAAACAGTGAAAAGCGCCATCATCGTTTGCCGCTACCCGCACGCGCGGCGCTGCCTTGAAGCCTATCAGCTGGTGTTTCCCCAAGTGGATTTCATGGTGTACGGTGTTGAAAGCGTTGGGCTTCCCCGGCCCGCAGACTGGTATACCAACGAAAAAGATTTAAAGCACGTGATGGACGAGCTGAAAAAATGCGGCGGCCAGCTCGTGGGCCATATGCTGGACACGTTGAGAAACCTAGGCATCATACAAGAACATGACGCTTAGCTAACAAAACCCTAACATTGATATGATAAGCTGCTCATGGAGGTATATCCATGAGCATTGATTTTGAAAAAAAGAACATTCTTAACGAGATTGTCAGTTTAATATTCAGAGCCCCTTACGCCAAGCGGCACCGGGCTTTGTTTTTATACTATCTCACCTTTAAATTAGCCTTTTCTCACGCGTCTTTTCCTCTTTGGCTGTGCCTGACTCAGTCGCAATAGGAATCCACTATTCCTCCTTCATCAGGCTTTGCCAAACAGAAAAATTCGCTGCGATAAAGAGGCTATTCTAAAAGTGACATAGTATTACATGAGCAGTTCCAAGGCAAAAGTTCGGAAGAATTAAGCCGCATCGTCAACCTGGGGCCGGTCGCTGCCGGAGTTTCCAGGGAAGAGCTCAATCGACGGGCTAAAAAGCTGGTGGAAAATGGCAGTTTCATGTCAGCCTGCGGCTCTTTTGTCCTTGGCTTGGTTGACCGAATCGCCAAGTTCCTGACCGTGCCGGTGGACCTTGTACAATTCTTTGTTTTCACGCTGCGCATCGCGCAGGAGCTAAGCTATCTGTATGGCGAAGAAGACTGGTGGCTGGAAGACAAGGTGTCACGGGAAAGCGCCATCAACATGGGCGTCGTCTATGTGGGCGCTATGCTGGGCGTATCTCAGGCCGAGGAAGCCATTGCAAACCGCATCGCCCACAAGGCAGGGGCTGGCCGAAACGGACGGGCGGACGGGGCGCCGAGCCTCGACGCTGCAAGCGCGGCCATCACGGGCGAACTGTCGTCCAAGCTGCTCATCCCCACACTGATCAAAGGTTTTGCCGCCAGCGTACCGGTGGTGGGCGGGGTTATTTCCGGCGGCTACACGGCCATTACCCTGATTCCGGCGGGAAAGCGTCTCGAAGAAATACTGGCAAGGGCCGCTTTTGAAAAAGCGCCGGAGCCCATTGTGCAGGAAAAGCCGATGGCGACAGTCACGGAAAAACCGATATCAGACCCCCACGAAGAAAGAGAGGCTGCGAAGCCGCAACCAGTGCAAAGGAAAGAGCAGCCGTCGGAAAGACCGGAGGCAGACCC
The DNA here is from genome assembly GCA_964346155.1 of uncultured Oscillospiraceae bacterium. Classification (GTDB taxonomy): domain Bacteria; phylum Bacillota; class Clostridia; order Christensenellales; family Aristaeellaceae; genus DTU024. The sequence goes on along the minus strand of CAYFTJ010000012.1, from coordinate 17,658 downwards.
GCACCATCAAGATTAAAGTTTATATCATTCATTATTTTCAATCGCCCCTTGTTTTGTAAAGCGGGCGATTTTTTGTTAGGAAGGGAACATAACGGGGTATGTTTCAGTAAATAAAGCTTGAAAGGAAGAGTTTTATGAAAACCATCTTAACCATCAACGGTTCGCTTAGAAAACAGTCGCTTAACCGACAGTTAATGCGAGAAATAACCAATCAATTGCAGGGAGATTTTGTAATCAAAGAACTACAATTCCAGGATGTTCCCCTGTTTAACCAGGATATCGAGTACCCTGTGCTGGATGTGGTCAAAAACGCGCAGCAGCAGGTGCTGGATGCCGACCTCTTACTCATTGTGACCCCTGAATACAACCACCAAATTCCCGGCGGGCTTAAAAACCTGCTGGACTGGCTCAGCCGTCCCTTTGAAAAAGACCGGTATGACTTGGGTACGGCCCTGAAAGGGAAAAGGGCGGCCGTTGCCGGCGTTTCGGGCAGGTCGGCCACCGGGTATGTGCGGCCGCTGCTAAAAGACTTACTCCTGTATGGGGGCATGGAAATGGTGGGCGCAGACGGCTTTGGTGTTGCCGCCACGCCCAAGGAAAGGGAAACGGATGTTTTAAACCTAAGCGAAGAGGATTTAAAGCGATTGAAAGAATTTGTACAGACCATCAAAGAAAGCTTGTAAATCTTATGCCGCCTGAAAGAAAATCAGGCGGTATGATGTTTAATGGTGGTATTATCATTTATAATAATAGGAAGGAAAATTGGTTTACAGTTGAAAAGCCGTAAAATCCGGAAAAATCAAGGGGAGTCAGGCTCTCCTTTTTTATTTGGCAGCGTTTGGAATCATAAATTATCGAGACTGTTTGCGGTTTAGAATAGGGGCAGCATTTGGAAAAACAGATTCAATCAGAATGTTGATTTTCCCCTTTTTGGTTTTTTGACGCTGTTTGTGTGTATCGTGACGAAGAAAAAGAAAAATATTTCTTTAATTTTTGAAAAAATACAGAAAAAGGGAATATTTTTCTGGAAAAAGATACTATTTCTAATTTTATACAGAAAGTATTCTATACAAATAGATAAAAAGGTGG
>CAYFTJ010000012.1:11888-16469 GCA_964346155.1 uncultured Oscillospiraceae bacterium | reverse complement strand
TACACTTCGCATTCATACCCGTACTCTGTAAGTAGCTGGCCGTTTACCAGGTCCTGGTAGCGGCCCTCTTTTCTTTTGAAGCCCAGGCTTTGATAAAAGTCGTGGGCTGGCCTGTTACAGTCCACCACAAGCAGGCGCAGGAGAGGGTAGCCTTGTTCTTTGGCCAGGTTTTTGATATTTTCAACCATCGTTTTGGCAAGCCCTTTGCGAAGATATTCGGGATGTACGGCAAGGCGCCACATGTATAGGGCGGGGCTATCCTGCCAATAGACGCCTTCAAAGGGTTTTTGTGCAGGATAGACCGCGCAGGCGCAAAGGGGAAGACCCTCTTCACATAAAAGATAAAGCTGGCTCTTTTGGATATCTTCTTCCACAACCTCTACCGGGTAGTGTTCGTTCCAAAAAAGCAGGTTGCTTTCTATCATGTGCTTAACCACCTTTTGATAAAGCGCCTTTACCTCACCCAAGTTGTTTATGGTGGCTAAGCGAAAAAGAAGGGTGTCCGATTTTTTGCCTTCAGTCAAGATAGTGCCGCCTTTTGCCTTTGCTAAGTAGGCCATACTCGATGCACTGCTGGGGGCAGCGGGCGATGCAAGCCATGCAGTGGGTGCAATTGCGGTGCCACTTGGGGCGGCCGTTTTCCATGGTGATGTTGTTGAGCGGGCAGACCCTCTCACAGGTGCCGCAGGCATTACACTCTTTGCCAACTCTAAAAAACAGGTCGCCTACAATCAGGGGATAAAAGAAAGTGTTGACGATGCCGCTTAGGAACTTGTCCTTTTTGGAATAGCCCGTCATCATGATGGGGTAGCCGCCTTTGACAATATCGGCCAAGTGCCTGGCCTTGCGCTCGCCCCTTTTGACCAAGGCATCGGAAAGCTTTTCATCTGGCACCGGAAACACCGCCAGGTAATTTTCGGGCATCACAACAGGGCTGACGCCGTAAAACTCCAGGTCGATATCTTGGCAAAGCTCTGCCAAATATTGACCGGCAGCCCCGATATCATCGCCGCAGGTCATGACAAAATAGGCCTTTTGCCCAGGGCTCCACGGCGTTTGCCGAATCCACTTTTCAAACAGGCGGGGAATGCGCCAGGCATAGGTGGGCGATACAAACACATGCGGCCCGGGGCTGAGCGAAGCGTCGTGGCGTTCGTTATTTTTAATCAGCTGCCCTACATCCACAGCTTCTACTGAAAGCTCTTCAGCCAGGACCTGAGCAATGCGGCGGCTGTTACCTGTGCCGGAAAAATAGTAGATCATCAATAAGCCTCCCAATTCTTCATACGCCTATTATAGCAAATTGTACGGATGTTTTGAAAAGAATGTGTCAAACTGTACTTTCCATGTAAAAAGGGGTACAATATAAATAAGCGTGCTTTGAACAAGGGACGCTTTGTATAGCAGAAAGGAAAATCAAATTGCTTTCACTGATACAATTATTAAAAACAGAAATGCAAAGGCCCGAGCCGTGGGGCGCTTTTCACATCGCCTGGATTGTGGCTGCCATCGCGCTTGCCTGGAGGCTGAAGGACCTTCAAGGCGAAAAAGTGACCGAGCGGGTCTTTGCCATCTACGGCTGGACAGCGCTGATATTGGAAATTCTCAAGCAATTTTCCTGGTCGTTTACCCTGACGGAAGCGGGAACCCTTGTGTTTGGCTACCAGTGGTATGCTGCTCCTTTCCAAATATGCACAACGCCCGCTTATGTATGCGTCCTGTACGGCTTTATCAAGTCGCCAAAAGTGCGCTCTTCCATCCGGGCCTATCTTGGGTATTTTACCATTGTGGGCTCTATCATGGTTGCCCTTGTGCCGGACACCATTTTTACCAATGAAATTCTCATCAACGTCCATACCAGCTTTTTGCACATGGGCGCCTTGTTTGTATCTGTTTGGTTGCTTGAAAGCAACCGACTAAATCCTCAAAAAGACTTTTGGGGCGGGTACAAGGTGTTTTTGGTTTTTGTGCTGATTGCTCAGGCGCTTAACGTGGCGGTTTATAAGTCTGGGGTGTTAAACGACCAAACCTTTGATATGTTCTACATCAGCCCCTACTTTGTATCAAGTCTGCCTGTCTTTGACGCCATTGACCGAAGCGCCCCCTTTGCCGTGTTCATGATCACTTACCTGTTCGCCTTCTTTCTTGGCGGCGGACTGATTGCCTGGGCAAGGGCCGCGCTTACAAAGGTCAGCGAATACGCGAAACAAAAGTACGCCTAATTGGTTTTCAGGCGAACGTTCATATATATTTTACAGACGATGATGGAATATTTTACACTTTTTTCCTATGATTAAAGGTAGAGTGTCTGCCTTTTGTGCGGACTGCCTTTTGTTAAAGCTTACATCAAGGAGGCACCTGGGGGTGATTGAGGCAAATAATCTTGTTAAGAGCTATCTTAACAAGCGCGCGGTGGATATTGACCATCTGCACCTGCAAAAAGGGCGTGTGTACGCCATGCTGGGGCCCAATGGCTCGGGCAAAACAACTTTCATGAAAATGGCGGCCGGACTGGTTAAACCCACCAGCGGCAGCATCCAGGTAGGCGGGGCGCCCGTTTCGGTCAGTACCCGCTCCGTGGTTGCTTACATGCCTACCGAGGGCTATTTTTATCAGTGGATGAGTTTAAGCGACGCGGGCAAATACTACCGGGATTTTTTTGAGGATTTTTCCATCTTGGACTATGAGCGCATGCTAATTGATATGGAGCTGGACGGAAAAATGAAAGTCAAGGCTCTGTCTTCAGGCATGACCGCCAAGAGCAAGGTAGCCATTACCCTGGCGCGCAACGCGCAGATTTATATGCTGGACGAACCCTTTAACGGCATCGACCTTTTGGCAAGGGACCAGATAAAACAGATTGTCATGCAAGCGGCGGGACAGGATAAGCTGCTGCTTGTTTCCAGCCACATGGTGGAGGAAATGGAAGAAATTGCCGGGAGCGCTATCTACATGAAAAACGGCAAGGTGGCAGACTGCGTGGATTTAAAAGCCATGCGCCGGGAAACTGGCCTATCCATGGCCGATAAGTACCGGCAGATTTACGGCGCCGTGCACCAGGAGGTGGCCCAGTGACGGCTTTACTGAAATACGAAATGCGCAAAACCGCCTTTGCCAAGGTGGCCGTGCTGGCGGCGACAGCGCTGGCGCAGATTGCTTTCATGATTGGGCTTACTCTTAAAAACAATCAGGTGCTGGGCTCAGCCATCGTCATTCTGGTGTTATTGACTGTGGGCGGCCTGAGCTATATCGGCATTCAAAGCGTTTTGGTTTTGCACCGGGATATGAACACCAAGCAAGGCTATATGCTGTACATGACACCGCACTCTTCCTACAAAATTTTAGGCGCCAAGATGCTTGAAAACGGGCTGTCGCTGGTGCTGATGGCGGGTATCTTTTTTGGCCTGGGGGTTTTAAACCTCAGGCTTGCCAACATGCATATTGAGATGATGGAAGAAATAACCCGCATGCTGAACATGATGATTACGTCCATTGACCCCACGCTGAAGCTCAATCTCTCTACCTTTATGTCGCTTGCTTTCGGGCTGATATCCGGCTGGATTGCCACCCTGTCCATTGCCATCTTGGCGACTGTGGTATCAACGGCGCTGTTTAGCGGCAGGAAGTGGAACCTGTTTGCGGCCTTTGTCCTGTTTGCTATTTTAAGCACTGTGCAAAACAGGCTGTCCGAATGGATTGCTTCGCCCGAACATTTTATGACCATGCAGAAATTCCTCTGGCAGGCGGGGCTGATGCTCATTTTTTCCATCATCAACTACTTTGTCGCCGCAACGCTCATGGAAAAGAAGCTGAGCGTGTAAAAAATTCCATGCAAACGAAAGCGCCGCTGGAGTGTCCGGCGGCGCTTTGTTATATCCTAATTGTTATACCGATGAATCATCTTTTACTTCTTCAGCGGCTTCTTCGTTGGGATGCAGCATTTCATGCAGCTGCAAGGCGATTTTGGGCAATAGCTTAAACGCGATGGCCAAATGTTTGGCCTCCATTTTATAGGTGGCTTCATCCAAAGGGACATAGGTCAGGTCATTGTCCCCATACTTTTTGGGAAGCTCTTCTTCTGCAAGCCGATAGGCGCCGATGTGAAGCAGGGTATCCTGATCAAATGTTTGGAGATTTTCAACCGTTTTTTTCGTTTCTGTGTAGGTAGTAAATAGGTCGAGCACTCCGATGCCTGCCAAAAACATGCCGGGGAAATTGGTGACCTTAAACGGTAAAAAGAACATCAGGCCGCCCGCAGCGATAAAGCCCGCAAAAGGCAGCAGGGCCTTTTTCATGCGCTGCTTATAGTCGGATAGCTCAGCGACTTTTTCTTTGGCGCAGGCATCGCAAATGCAAAGCTCTACCTTTTCGCCCAGGCCCTGTATGCGGTTAACCCGTTTCATACTGCGCACATGCAGGGTAAGTACCACTTGAAAGGAATAGACGGTACCTTCCTTTTGGCATTTAAAACAAGACAAATTTAACCTCCGATCAGCCCAAGCAGGCTTGAAAAATACATCCAGAAGAATACGGTAACGATCGAAAATGCGCTGGTTGTTGCCACCGATTGCGCCGCCAGGG
>CAYFTJ010000012.1:0-11788 GCA_964346155.1 uncultured Oscillospiraceae bacterium | reverse complement strand
AAGGAAAAAGGTTCTTGTCAAGCGCCTGAGCGCTGTAGATGTTGGAAAAAAGCACCATCGGCAAACAGTAGCCGTATATGATTTTGTTGATTTCGTTTTGTGTCGTTTCACTTAATTTATTGGCTATTTTAGCCCCATACCCATAAGCAAGTAAAGCAGGATGGGGGCTACGGCATTGGTTGCCAACTGTAAGCTTTGCATAAGGCTCCTAAGAGAATGCCCTGCCCCCTTGGGGACAGGGCATCGGTTGTTTAGAGTGGGTTATCCGGGACAGACACCCAAGCGATTCTTCTTAATTGCGGGGAGCGCGTGCAATGCCCAGCTGCTCGGCGACAGTGGCCACTTCGTTTGCGACGGCATCAGCCACGTGCTTGTCAAAGGCGCCGGGGATAATGTTTTCAGGGCCAAGCTCGCTTTCATCAATGAGGTTGGCCAGGGCGCGGGCGGCGCCTATCTTCATTTCCTCGGTGATGCCGGTGGCCTGTACCTGCAGCGCTCCCTTAAAGATGCCGGGGAATACCAGAACGTTGTTGACCTGGTTGGGGTAGTCGGAGCGGCCGGTAGCAATCACGGCTGCGCCGCCTTCCTTGGCTTCTTCGGGCATGATTTCGGGCGTGGGGTTAGCCATAGCAAAGACGATGGCGTTTTCGGCCATGGTGGATACCATCTTGGCGCTTAAGACGCCGGGGGCGGATACGCCGATAAAGACATCCTTACCCTTGATAACGGTTTCCAGGTTGCCTTTTTCGCCGTAGATGTTGGTGATCTTCGCCATGTCCGCCTGGGCGGGGTTCATCCAATCCTCGCCTTTTTCAAGGGCGCCCTTCAGGTCAACCAAGATGATGTTCTTGGGATTAAACTGCAGCAGCAGCTTGGCGATGGAAATGCCGGCAGAGCCCGCGCCGTTGACGACAATTTGCGTGTCTTCCCATTTTTTGCCAACGACTTTCAGCGCGTTAATCAAGGCGGCTGCTACAACGATGGCAGTGCCGTGCTGGTCGTCGTGGAAAACGGGAATGTCCAGCTCCTCTTTTAGGCGCCGCTCAATTTCAAAGCAGCGGGGAGCGGAAATATCTTCCAAGTTGATGCCGCCAAAAGTGGGAGCAAGATATTTGACGGTCTTGATGATTTCTTCGGTGTCCTTGGTATCAAGGCAAATAGGGAAGGCATCAACGCCGCCAAAGGCCTTGAATAGGCAGCACTTGCCTTCCATGACGGGCATGGCTGCTTCGGGGCCGATATCGCCAAGGCCAAGAACGGCGGTACCATCTGAAACGACCGCAACCGTGCGCGCTTTGATGGTGTAGCGGTAAGCATCGGCCTTATTCTTGTGAATGTGGCGGCATGGCTCGGCAACACCAGGGGTGTAAGCGATGGAAAGCTCCTCGCGGTTGGTAATGGAAATGACAGGATTGACTTCTAATTTGCCCCGGTGCAGTTCACTTAGCTCCAGGCTTTTCTTTGCAGAGTCCAATATGTTGTCCTCCTTCTATTTGTATTGTTCATAACTGGAAACATTTCACGGATGCGGGCTTCATGCCGGTGGCCAAGCAGCATCCTATGAATCAATTTCCGAACCTCTGAATTGGATATATTATAGGCTTTATTTGAAGAAAAAGTCAATAGATTGGACAAAAAAGCCCTGTCCGTTTAGCGGACAGGGTAGGGTTGTTGCTTTTAGAGCATACCGGCCAGGGTGGACATCATCAAGCTTCCGATAATCAGAATGATGGCGCCGACCATGCCGGTGGGCAGGACGCCAAGGAAAGTGGCGGCCACCATGACAGCGGTGATGATGGCAAACGCAATCGGTTTCATGCCAAAAATGGTGTAACCTTTGCTATCAGACATGTAAAAAACACCTCCTAAAACCGTTGCATAAGCTTTGCCCTGCTTTCAAGGCACATCGAGTTGAGACAGCCTACTTTATTTTGTTGATAAAAACGAATCACCTCCCTGTTTTCTTGGCCTATGTGGGAAATAGGAACAGGGAAGTGAATTAAAAAATTACTATCCGCCCTGATAGTAGCATTCTCACATAAGACCATCATATCCCGCAGGACTTAGATGACTTACTCCGCACAGAAGATTTTCATCTTAAGCACTTTGACCGTTCATCTTTATTCAATTGGATAAATAAAACAAGGGGTTATTTATTTGTCAAGCTTTGATTGAATAAATATTGACTAATCTAAGGAAAAATAGTCCCCTGTCTTTTTTGTATTCAAGGGGCGCTGTTTAGCGGCAGGAAGTGGAATTCGTTTGCTGCATAATCAAATGATACGATGTTACCTTTAAACCATAGTTTTCTCGCGCGTCTTTTCCACTTTGGCTGTGCCTTATTCAGTCGGCATAGGATGATCCATTATGCCTTCTTCATAAGGCTTTGCCAAACCGAAAAATTCGCCGCGATAAAATTGCTGTTCTAAAAGCAACATACGTATTAGGCTCCAATCTGTCCGAGCAGGCTTAAAAAAACCATCCAGAAAAAGATCGTTACGATAGAAAAAGCGCTGGTTGTAGCTACCATTTGAGCCGCCAAAGGGCCATCGCCCTTAAGATACACGGCGTATTGATAGCTGGATACGGCGGAAGGCACGGCTGCGATAATCAGGGCAACGGAGCAGTGTATACGGCTAAAGCCAAAGAGCTTGGTTGCAAGGAAAAACATCAGTGGCAAAAGCACCAATTTTCCAAGACACACGACGAACAGCTCTGTTTTATATTTCTTGGTATCGGTAAAAGTAAGGCCGGCTCCCAGCACAATAAGGGAAAGGGGCATAGTCAGGGAAGCGATGCTCTTTATTACGCCGGTAACGACATCGGGCAGCTTAAGGCCGGTGAATTTCAGCAAAAAGGCACATAGAGCGCCTATCATCAGCGGATTTTTTAGCACATCAAGCGCCAGCTTTTTCTTATCCACCTGGCCCAGGTTAATCATCTGCATAGAAATGGTGGCGCACATTGTGTTAAGGGGCACCAGAAAGGCTAACGCGACCGATGCAAGCGCGGCCCCCTCTTGGCCTACTGCCGACAGGCTAATGGGAACAGCGAACATAAGCGTATTGCCCCTAAAAATACCTTGGGTCATGGTGGTGTATTTGGCTTTATCCTTGAACTTTCGGGACAGTAAAAAAAGGCTCAAAAGAAGGGCCAGGATCGTCAGACAAGCCAATAACAGCACATAGGGGACCAGGCTCCTGTCTAATTCCTTGGCATGATAAATGTTGGAAAACAACACCATCGGCAGGCAGAAAGCATAGATGATTTTGTTTAACTCCAACTGTGTGGTTTCGCTGATTTTATGAAACCTTTTCAGCCCCCTCCCCATCAAAAGATACAGAAGAATAGGGGCGACGGTGTTAATCGCTAATTGTAAACTTTGCATAGACCAATTTGGTTCCCTTCTTAGCAATATGTTATTCTTGGTTAAAATCATTCAAATCGTACAGATTTTATACCGTTTCCGGCGTAAAATCTGCATCTGTGATTAGATTTCAAAAAATCTTCTATGTTTATTATATGCCCTCAAACGGACATTCGTCAACAGAAAACAGGTGATACCAGTGTGCGTGGTTGTGTACATGTTCAGTTTCTATATACAAAAAACAGCGCTTTTCTGTTTCCAAAGGGCGCTGTTTTCGTGTATAAGGCTGAGAAAAATTATACTTTCACTTTAAAGCAGGCTTTTTCAACCAAGGTACTTTGTCCCTCAATCACCTTGACTTTGTGAATATCTTCGGGGAATACGATCAGAATGTCTTCAGTGGTCATGGGCAGCCAGGCGGTTACCTTGCCTTCAAAGCCCAAAAAGTCTTCTTCGGGCTTTTTTTCGGTGGGGGTGAGGCTGTCCACATGGCTGACACCGATTTTTTCCTGACCTGACAAAACCACGTGAATATCAGCGTACTGGATATGGCCTTCCCAAATGGCTTTCTCTTCCGTCATGGTTTGGTAGTTAAAGCGATTGACGAAGACCTGATCACCTGAAATTTCATTTCTGCCCATTTGCAGCTTATTTAGGTCGGCGGAAAGCAGAAAATCGATGGCGGTGTCCAGGTTGGCACTGAGCCCCTTATAGCGGTCCAGGTCTTTTTTCTTGGCATAAATCATAGCTTTTGTCCGGCTGAAAACCTTGTTCAGCTACCTTTCTTGATTATGATATTCCATCATACCATGAAGCGAATGGCCAAACAAGGGACAATTAGCACAAGTTAATAATTGTATTTTTATTCTTTTTTAAAGAAAAAATTAGTTGACAGGGTCCCTCTCTTTTGTGTAAGATAGACTGTAACAAGAGAAAAATGACAGCTTTCGGTCCCAAGAGCGTATTAGTTGTCGTTTCTCGAAAAAATCTTCAGCGGCCGGGCCGTATGAAGAGATATATTAAAAGGAGGATCACTCATGAAAAAAATTCTCGCAATTGCTTTGGCTCTGTGCATGGTGCTAACGCTAAGTGTCTCGGCCTTGGCTGGCGAAGGCACGTACGCCACTCCCCTGCAGGACCCCCGTGTGCGTCAAGCCCTTTGGTATGCCATTGATATGGAAGCCATCGTGGAAGGCCTGTGGAACAACACGGTAGTCGTAGCCAACAAGTCCCTGGTTCCCGAAGGTTTCTGGCAGGCCGAAGGCCTGACCGAGTATACTTACAACCCCGAAAAGGCCAAGGAGCTTTTAAAGGAAGCGGGCTGGGACTCCAATTTCACCATTGAGGCTGTTTACTACACCGCCAACCTGCTTGACACCATCACCGCCATCCAGGCTTTCTGGGCAGAAGTGGGCGTCAACATGGAATTCCAGCTGCTGACCGACAACCTGACCGCTCTTTTGTGGACCCCCTCTCAAGATGGTGTTACTTCAGGTGTTGATTGGGACATCTGCTTTGCGGGCACCAACGCCCTGACCCTGGGCGAGTTCTATAACCGCCACCACTCCACCGCTGTGAGCAACTCCACCGTTCTTTGGAACGACGAGCTGGATGCCCTGATTGATGCGGCTAAGGCTGCTGTAACGACTGAAGACCAAAAAGCTGCTTACGATGCCATTCAGAAGTACGAAAACGAAAACGTCACCGTGCTTCCGCTGTTCTACATCCCCTCCTGGATTGTAACCAGCGACAAACTGGATATGGCTGGCAATGGCCCTGGCAACGACCAGTTCTCTTATGAAAAGAATGTCCAGGACTGGGTCATCAACCGTGACGACAAGACCATGTACACTAACGGCGGTGCAATCAACTTTCTTGAGCATCCTGCTGTCAATCCTGGTTTGTTTTGGCACCAGGAAATCGTATTTGACCGCCTGCTCAACGCCGACGGCAGCTTGGCTCCCACTGACGGGCTGCTTGCAGAAAGCTTTGAAGTGTCTGAAGACGGCAAAACCATCAGCTTTGTTATCCGTGAAGGTGTCAAGTGGCACGACGGCGTGGACTTAACCGCAGAAGATGTGAAGTGGACCTTTGAATACTATCCCACTATCCCCGGCGCCAACGCCGTCATGACCGATGTTATTAACGATGTAAAGGCAATCACCGTGGATGGCAACAAGGTTGTGTTTGAATTCAACAACGTGCAGCCCAACGCCCTGACCGTTTTCTCCCAGTGGCCCGTGATGCCCAAGCATAAGCTTGAAAAAGTACGCCCCGAGAACTTTGCCGCAGATACTTTCTGGCAAAGCCCCATCGGTTCCGGCCCCTTCAAGGTAGAAGAAGTGAAACTTGGCCAGTACACCACCCTGGTTCGCAACACCGAGTACTTCAACCCCGGCAGCGGCAACATTGAAAAGATCTATCTGTATCCGTCCACCGACGCGGGCGATGAAAACCTCATCACCAATGCCATGGCCGGCAACATCGACTATGCCTTCGTGAAGGACTCTGCCCAAGTGCAGCAGCTGCAAGAAATGGCTGGCTACAGCGTTGAAACTGTCAACGTAACCTTCCCCAGGTATATCTTCATCAACATGTTTGAAAGGCCCAACAAATAATTCAGACATCAATTCAAGGGGGTCAGCATTCGGCTGGCCCCCGTGTGCATCTCTAAAGCCGTTTCAAGGGCTGTAAGGCGGCACAGACACCCAAAGAAAGGGGTATTCTATGCTAAATTTTACGCTAAGAAAATTGCTGGGCATGATACCGATGTTAATTATCATCACCTTCCTGATCTATGTGGGCATTGAGGCGATGCCCGGGGACGTGATTGACTTCCTGATTCCCATGGACCAGCTGGCCGAAATGACCGAAGAGGACATTGCAGCCTTCCGCAAAGCCAAGGGCCTGGATGGGCCCATGGTGGTGCGCTACTGGAACTGGCTCAAAGGCGTATTTAAGGGAGATTTGGGCTATTCCCTTCAAAACAATATGCCCGTGGGTCAGCTTTTGATGGAAAAGCTGCCGGCCACCATTGAGCTGTCTTTGGCTTCGCTGCTACTATCAACGGTACTGGGTATTTTCCTGGGCGTGATATCGGCGCTGAAAAAAGGCAGGATTGCTGACAACGTATTGACTGTTGCCGGCATGATCGGCGTTGCCATCCCGCAGTTCTTGTTTGGTATTTTCTGTATTATTCTCTTTAGCCTGAACCTTGGCTGGTTCCCCGTTGGCCAAAGGGGAACGGCGGGGTTACTCAACCGCCTGCATCACCTGTTTTTGCCGGCCTTTGTTTTAGGTATTTCCCAGACCGCGGGCGTTATGCGCTATTCCAGGTCGTCCATGCTTGACTCCATGAACTGCGACTATGTGAAAACCGCCCGCGCAAAAGGCCTGCCCGAGTGGCGCGTGAACCTGTTGCACGGTTTCCGCGTGGCCTGCACCCCCGTCATGGTGCTTATCGGCTTCCGTATTCCTACTCTTATCAGCGGCTCCATCGTCATTGAGAACATCTTCCAGTGGCCGGGCGTTGGCCGGTGGTTTACTGATGCTATCAAGACCCAGAATACTCCCATAATAATGTCCGTTGGCCTATTCATGGTGTTGATTGTACTGCTATCTTCACTGTTGGTGGACGTTTTGACCGCAGTACTGGATCCGAGGGTGAAGCTGTCATGACAAATAATGTAATGAAGAAAACGGCGCTGGATCGCAAAATGGATCAAATCCGCGCCAAAGAAGAAAGCGGCCAGCTTTCAACCAAGCTGACCAATAGAACGCTGCGCAAATTGACAAGCAACAAGCTGGCTTTGTTGGGCGCGATTCTATTTATTACCATTTGTATCTTGAGTTTTGCCGCTCCCCTGTTTACCAAGTACAGCCCCACCAAAATAGACTTAAGGGCCAAAATGGCTCCGCCCAGCGCCGAACACATTCTGGGTACCGACCAGATGGGCAGAGATATTTGGGCCAGGATACTCTATGGCGGGCGCGTTTCCATTATTGTCGGCCTTGGCAGCGCCCTTGGCGCGGCGTTGGTGGGCGTGACCTTAGGCATGTATGTTGGCTATAAGGGCGGAAAAATGGATGCCCTGCTGCTTAAAATTTCCGATATTTTCCTGTCCATCCCGCAGATGGTATTAATCATTATCATCGTGGCGCTGGTGGGGCAGAGCATGGAAAATCTGATCATCATCTTTATCCTAACGGGCTGGCCCAGCATGTATCGTATGGCAAGAAGTAAGGTGCTTTCCTTAAAAGAACAGGAATTTGTTCAGGCGCTTCGCGCCTTTGGCATTTCCGATGTGAAAATTGCCTTTAAGCACCTGCTGCCCAACGCCTTGGGCCCTGTGGTGGTTAATATCACCCTGTCTACGGCCATGTTTATTTTGCAAGAAGCCTCTTTGTCCGTTCTTGGATACGGCGTTCCGCAAAATGTCGCCACCTGGGGCAACATCATCAACGTTATCACCAACGGCGGCACCATCCGCTTTGACTGGCTGCAATACTGGTGGATGTGGGTACCCTGCGCTATCATGCTGATTCTGTTCGTGCTTGCCATCAACTTTATCGGCGACGGTCTGCGCGATGCTTCCGACCCGACGCAAATTGGTTAAGAGGTGAAAGACATGAGTGAAAAAAAGAATGATGTTGTTTTAAGCGTAAAAGACTTGCATGTCTATTTTTACACCAACCAAAGGTGCAACAAGGTGCTGCGCGGCATCAGCTTTGATATCAAGCGCGGACGCACCCTGTGCGTGGCGGGCGAGTCGGGCTGCGGTAAGTCGGTGACGGCCAACTCCATCCTGCGCCTCTTGCCCGAGCTTAGCCGCATTGAGCAAGGCTCCATCACCTACTACAAGGAAGATGGGCAAGAAATTCGCTTAGACCAATTAGAGAAAAACGGCACACAGATGCGCAAACTTCGCGGAGAAGATATTGCCATCATTTTCCAAGACCCCATGACCGCTCTTAACCCCGTGTATACCGTTGGCTGGCAGATTGAGGAAATGTTAAAGGAGCATAAGAAGGGGTTAACCAAGCAGCAGTACAAGGAAGAGACCATTCAAGATTTGGCTGACATGGGTATCCCCGCGCCCGACATCCGCTATGGCGAATATCCCCACCAGTTTTCGGGCGGTATGCGCCAGCGTGCCATGATTGCCATGGGCATGTCCTGCGACCCCAAGATTTTACTGGCGGACGAGCCAACCACCGCTCTTGACGTAACGATCAGCGCTCAGATTTTTGAGCTGATGAATTCCCTCAAGGAAGAGAACGGCACCGCCATTTTGATGATTACCCACGACATGGGCGTCGTTGCTGAAATGGCCGATGATGTCGCCGTCATGTACATGGGCAACATCGTTGAATACGGGCCGGTGAAAGAGATTTTCACCACCCCCTCCCATCCCTATACAAAGGCCTTGCTTGCCTCTATCCCCGTTTTGGGCAAAGGCAAGAACCAACAGCTGGAGCCCATCCGCGGCGCCACACCGGACCCCTTCAACCGTCCCAAGGGCTGCCAGTTCTGCCCCCGCTGCGACTACGCGACAAAGAAATGCGAAACGGAAATGCCGGATGAAGAGTGGGTAAGCGAAGGCCATTATGTACGCTGCTTTAACTACAAGGAGGTTCTGGCAAATGGAAAATAAGAAAAAAGAAGTATTGCTCAAAGTCCGTGGTGCCAAAACATACTTCCCCATTAAAAAAGGTTTGATGAAACGCACGGTAGGCTATGTAAAGGCTGTAGACGATATTAGCCTGGATGTGTACCGGGGCGAAACCCTGGGCCTGGTGGGTGAGTCAGGCTGCGGAAAAACCACGCTGGGCAAGTCCATCTTGCAGCTGGTGCCGGTGACCGACGGAACCATGGAATATAAGTTTGAAGACGGCTACAAAGATTTGCGTACCCTGTCCCGCCAGGAGCTGGACAACGCGCGCCAGAAAATTCAGATTGTTTTCCAAGACCCTTACTCCTCCTTAAACCCGGCCTTTACCATTTTCGGCTCCCTTGAAGACTCGCTGATTAAGTTTGGCATGAAGAAAAAGGAAGACCGCATCAAGCGTATCGGCGATCTGTTGGAGGCGGTCAACCTGCCAAGGGATTACATGACCCGCTACCCCAACGAGTTTTCGGGCGGCCAGAGGCAGCGTATCGGTATCGCAAGAGCGCTGTCGGTCAACCCTGAACTTATCATCTGCGACGAAGCCGTATCGGCGCTGGACGTGTCCATTCAGGCGCAGGTCTTGAAGCTCTTAAACGAGCTGAAAGAAAAGTTCCAGCTGACCTACATTTTCATTACCCACGACTTGTCGGTGGTTGAATACCTGGCCGACCGTATCGCGGTTATGTACCTTGGCCGCGTGGTGGAGCTGACGACCTCGGAAGAACTGTTTGGCAACACCCTGCACCCCTATACCAAAGCCCTGCTTAGCGCTATTCCTGTGGCGGATGTAACGCATAAGAAAAAGCGTATCCCGCTGCAGGGCGACGTGCCCTCGCCTGCCAATCCGCCCAAGGGCTGTACCTTCCACCCCAGGTGTCCCGAATGCTACGAAAAGTGCAAGACGGAGCGACCGGTGCTTGAAGAGTACGTGGTTAACGGCGTAAGCCACTTTGTTTCCTGCCATAAGGTGAAGGCGGAAATGGAAGCCAAAGGCATCAAAAAGGTGAGCAAAGAATGAGCCGGAATATTCAGGATTTTAAGGGTGTTATCCCCGCCGTGATTTCAGTCTTTGATAAGGGCGAGAATTTGGACGAGCAGGGGACAAGGCAATTGATCCGTCATCTGCTGTCCTACGACATTGGCGGCTTGTACCTGACCGGTTCCACCGGCGAAACCTTCCTGATGGATTCTTCTGAGCGCATGCGCCAGGTGGAAATGGTCATGGAAGAGGTGGGGGATAAAGTACCCGTAGTGGTGCATGTGGGCGCGATGTCTACTAGGGCCTCGATCGAACTTGCCAGGCACGCAGAATCGGTAGGCGCGGCGGGCGTATCCAGCGTTCCTCCGTTCTACTTTAAGTATTCAGGCGAGCAGATTTACGGCTTCTATCAAGATGTGGCCGAATCAACGAGCCTTCCCATGATCGTTTACAACATCCCCTTAGCGGGCATGATGACGGTGGGTGAAATCGTCCGCCTGTCCCAAATCCCGAACGTAAAGGGCGTTAAGTATACCGGCACGAGCCTGTTTGAAGTGACCCAAATCAAGGAGGGCTGCAAAGAGGACTTTTTGGTGTACGGCGGCTGCGATGAACTGGCAAGCTCCAACATTGCCCTCGGGGTAGACGGTATTATCGGCTCCTTCTACAATGTGGTGCCCGATCTGTTCATCCGCATTTGGAAGGCTGTCAAGGCATCCGACATTAAGAAAGCCACCGAGCTTCAGACAAAAGCCGTGCATGTGATTTTTGCCGGCATCCATAGCGGCAGCATGGTGGCCTGCATGAAGGTCTGGCTGCGCGCGGCAGGGCTGCCCGGCGGCTGGGTCAGGCGCCCGCTTTCAAACTTCTCACCCGAGGAGGAGAAGCGCTTGGTGGCTGAGCTTGTTGCCATCGATGGAAAAGACGGCGCGGGGCTTGATATTGTAAAGAGAATCAAAGCCCGCTAAAGTCAAAAAAGAATACCCCATACGACAACCGCACCCCGAAGCAAAAAGCTCCGGGGGTGTTTTTTTGGGGAATCCGTTGTTATTTTACCGCGCAGTCCTTAGAATTGAATTCAAATTATTGACACTACCGCGGATGTATTCACAATTCTATTTTGGATTTTTACGGAAATGGACTTTTTATAAAACAGGATAGCGGGGGGGATAACACTCCCTTAACATATTTCATTTCATCCCTTAATATTAGATGCATGACTTAGGAGGTGAAACACCATGGACATAGAAAAGAAAGAAGCCGTGCGGCTGCTTTTGCAGGGGCGGCAGTATGTTTTGACGCTTCTGCACACGCTTTTTGGCAAGGAACCGACAAGGGAGACCTTGCTGGCGGCGGCCAGCGAAGACAGCCTTTCCACCATCGCGCTGTTTGATTTGGGGGAAGGCTCGGGCGCCGCTCTTTTGATGGAGGCGCTAAAACCCCTTCAAAGCTTGACGGACGAAGGACTTGAAGCTATCCGGCAGGAATATACCAAGTTGTTTTTAGGCCCGGAAGAGCTGGTGGCACCGCCCTGGGAGTCGGTCTACACAACCAAGGCAAGGGCATTGTTTCAGGAAAGCACCCTGGAGGTGCGTAACTGGTATAAGCGCTTTGGCTACCAGCCGGCGGGTTATCCCAACTATCCGGACGACCACATCAGTCTGATGCTGCACTTTTTGGCGCTGTTAACGGGGGAAGCCTTGGCCTGCCTTGAAAACTGCGCGGAAGGATACAAGAATGTTCTCAAGGGACAAAAGGAATTTGCTCAAAGCC
>CAYFTJ010000011.1:20414-41151 GCA_964346155.1 uncultured Oscillospiraceae bacterium | reverse complement strand
AGTATTACAGGTCGAGATTGGATATTAAGGCTAAATTAAGTTGAGAATAGTATTACTATTCTATTTTGATGCTTATCCTATTTCAATACTTGGAAGAAAAGCCACAATTTTGTTGCGTTCACCACCAAGAGAGCGTATCAGGCGCACCTGCGGCGTAATGGAAGCATAAACCTGCGCCACCATTTTGCGAACGCCATTTTGGCTAAGGAGCGCGCCGGCCGACTGGGTTAATGCTTTCCCTATCCCCCTTCCCCTGGCCTCGGGGCGCACATAAACCATCACCAAGGCAGCTGCCTCGGGGCGCGAGCCAGAAACCAATAGTTCGGCTACAGGCTGTCCTCCACGATAGTAACCAAGCGCCATAAAATATGGTAGCTGCATTTGCATGGCCAAGTAGTCTTGGGTGATAGGCGTTAAGCGATATTGGTTGAGCCTTTGCAAAAACTGCTGTTGCTCCTGTATGCTTCCGAGCGGAACGCTGGCAAATTCACAGCCCACCGGCGCTTGCGGTACCTGCGCTGAAAACAGCTGGTAGGAATATTCATCGATTGAATCGTTTGTATCAAAGCCGTTGTGCTTGTAGAAAAACAAAAGCTCCTGTTCATTGACCGGAACGTTTGCATACAATCTTGCTTTAAGCGGCGGAAAATGCTCCCGCATCTGGGTAGCCCTGGCAAGTAGCGCACCAAGCAATTCGCATCTGGCAGACGGCTGAGCATCAATATGCAAATAAAACTGAAGCGGACGCTCGGGAAACAAATCTTCCTGAATGCTTGGAATAATGTATCCGGAGCCCATTGGCACAAAGTCTCTGGACCGGCTTACAAAATAGTCCTGCGTGGGGATTCCTTGAAACGGGGTGTTAAGATTGGTAATCGGCATAGTTCTCCTTTATTTTTCAAGCCGCATTACAGCCACTGTACTTCAGATGAGTTGGCAGTACTTGAAAAATCATAAAATACGCTTTTAACGTTGGGACAGGCAGCCATCAGGGCATCGCTGTAAATTTCCAGCAAGTCATAGTTAAGCCTTGCCGCCTGTAAAGTATACCTTCCGGACTTGGTTTCGGTAAGGCTAACGGCCCGAAGCGCGATAATCTCATTGGCTTCCGTTTCCTCGCAAGGATACATGGCCGCAAAGTACTTCCACAGCCGTTTGTGCTGCCCCGCATTAACAATGACCTGGCTAAACAACGCATCCGCCCGGCGCAGAGTGTCAAGACGCTCTTGGGTCACTTCCCCATGAATGCGAAGGCTTAAACCCGTCATCGGAAAAGACTGAGCCTCAGCCAGTTCGGGCGGCATGCCCAGCGCCCTGGCCAGATAACGCACTTCGGATTTAAATAAATCCTGAAGCGGAAAAAATTCCTTTGCGTCGCCTACATCAATCAGCCCAGGAGTAACAGCGTTTTGGATAAATTGATCGGCAAGATTGCTGCGCAGGATGACTGAAAAGGGGATATCCTTCACCGCTTTATTGAGTGCAGCTTTCATAACAGAAAGCACCTTTTCCCTCTTTTGGGCTTCTTGCTTGATGCCCTTCAATCCCTTAAGGATTTGCTCCTTAACATCAATTATATTAATCTGAACACCTTCCCTGTCTTGGTAATATTTGAACAGGGAATGCACCTCATCCTGACGATATAAACCCGTGTCAATAAAGAAAGCGTTCAGGCGTGAACCCAAGGCTCGGTTGGCAAGCAGAGCGACCACTCCACTATTAAGCCCGCCGGTCAAAAGACAAACTGCCTGCTGGCCCGCAAAGCTGCTGGCAAGCATTTTTTCCGCCTCGGCAATAAACACATTTTCCGTCCAGGAACCTGAACAGCCACAGACATCTTTTGCAAAATGGCTTAGCAAGGCATTGCCGTCAATATCATTGGTTTCCACCTGGAAGCCAACGCCAAAGAAAACACCCGCCCTGAATGCGATAATTTTTTCGTGTACTTGAGCGACAGGCAAGGCGCCCTCAGGCAGCTTTAGGGAAAACAAGGTGTGCAGCATGCGCTCGTCGCTGTCCAGGCCCTTTGTTATTACACCGGGTTGAAAATTAACGGTCTCAACCCTATTATAGGCAATGCGTTCTTCAACAGTGCCGCCCAGCATTTCACACAAAGACGCTGCGGCATTGCCAAGTCCTAGCACCGGAAGACCGGGCGCTAACAGCTCAGGATTGATGGTTGGCAGGTTTTCATCCACACTGCCCGAAAAAATAATTCCAAGCGGCCAGGCATTTCGGTCGGAAGACAGCCTATAGTCAGGGTCAACAATCTGGCAATAGACGCCGTCCGCCCTTAAAATTTTGGCTACATCAGCGGAATATCTGGCATCGTAATTAACAATCAATAATAAATCGCGCATGTTATTCTCCTAATATGCTCCGTCAACAATCCAGGCATCGTTATGGGTGCGGCGATATTCGTCCAAATACAGATATAATTCCTGAGAAGTGATCTGATTATAAATACCCGTTTCATTTAATTGCTTCATGTTTTGAAACAGGCGTACGGCTTCAGCGGTACGGGTATCGTAGCGGCCCGTGATGTTTTCCTTGTACAGTAAACCAACCTCCACCAGCGTTTGCTGAAGCTCCGTCACTTTTTTTCCTTCATTACCGCCACGTAAGGTGATATCCGCAAGGTCATGCACCGTTCCATAGCCTAGAATACGCCAGTCGTTTAAGGCATAGACAGACTGCTGTACCTTATCGGGATTGTTTCCCTCCAGCACATGCACCAATACTTGATCATCTTTGCGGCTGGTATATTCCACCATGGCTACGTGGGTGGTGTCGCCCGAAGGGGTGTAGCTAAAAAACATCCAGTCCCCCGGCTGCGGGATATAGCTGTTGGGTTGAATGCGTTCCCCCGTATCCTTCATCCACTGTGTGCCCCAGCCGTTCACCATGCCGGACCTGGCGATATAACGCCCCTCCCGCAAAAACCATTGAGCGCCAATATTCGTAGCGCCATATAAAGGATATACTTTCTGCAGCAAGTCTGTGCCATACTTTTTATCGGTTTCGTTCACCGACCAGCATAGATATTCAGCGCACCACTGAGCATAAGGGTCATTATACCAAGTACCGTACTTGGTGGAACCATCAGGCTTTTCTTGATACCCCAGTTCGTTTCTGGCAACCTCTAAAAGCTTCACAACATGGTCGGGCACGGGATGGGTAGGCTCAATAATCACCTCTTGCGCCAAAGCGGAAAAGGCAATGAAGATGATCAGCATGCAGCCACATAGTAGTCTTTTAAGCACGATACCCTCCCATTCTCCAAGATATTATACCTTTTTAACATCATCATGACAAGTCTGACACAATCTCCGTAAATAGAGGCTTAGTACAAAGGATAACTATGTCTTTAAATTGACAAACCGGCGTTTTTCCTTTATTCTTCTAAAAACGTTAGGAGGCATGTATGCTGTTTATCGGAATATGCGGAGCAAGCGGCTCGGGCAAGACCACCTTGGCAGAAGAATTGTGCAAAGCGGTAGGCGTTGAAAAGACTTATATTCTAAATCAAGACTCCTACTACAAGGACCACAGCGAATTGAGTTATGAACAAAGAACCCTGCTCAACTACGACGAACCCGGAATTTTTGAACATCAAGAACTGTACGATGATGTCGTGACACTCCTTTCCGGCAAACCCATCCATAAAAAGGATTATGACTTTTCCACGCATTCAAGGAACGATTCGGGAACGGTTATTAAGCCCGTGGATTTGCTTATTTTAGAAGGTATTCATGCCTTTTATGACCCACGCCTTTGCGAACTGATGTTTTTAAAGCTGTATGTTAATGTCGAGCCGGATATTTGCTTGTTGAGACGCATTAACCGGGATATTTTAGAGCGCCAGCGCAGCATTGAAAGCATCAGCAAACAATATTTGACCACCGTTAAACCCATGTACGACAAGTACATTCGCAACTACATCCAGTCAGCGGACGTGATCGTCACCCGGGGCGGTAAAAACGCCAAGATTGTTGAAATCCTGGCGGGTTATATGCGCGGCGCGCTGCTTAATGAAAAAACAGATGCTCAATAAGAATTTTGGTGCCGATAAGCATGAGCGCAAATCCGCCAACCATTTGAGCCTTATCCTCAAACTTGGATCCGATGCGTTTGCCCAATACAACACCTATATATGAAATAACAAAGGTTACACAGCCGATAATCCCTCCTGCAAGCAGCACGGGGGATTTTTCTACCGCAAGCACCACGCCGACCGCCAGCGCATCAATGCTGGTGGCAATGGCCAGGATGAGTATTTCTTTGATAGAAAAAGGTGCGCAACAATCCTCATCCTTTTCTTCTTTGGCTTCTTTGAGCATTTTTAATCCTATAAACATCAGCAAAATAAAGGCAACCCAGTGATCAAAACTTTCAATCACCACGCGAAAGGCATTGCCTATTAAATAGCCGAGCATCGGCATGCCTGCCTGAAAGGCACCAAAGAAAAGAGCGATAATGACCGCTTCTTTCACGTTAAATCGAAGCATACAGGCGCCCTTTAAAACGGCCACGGCAAAAGCGTCCATAGATAAAGCCAAGGCTAAGGTTAAAATCTCAGCAACAATCATAAATTGCTCCTTTTCTCTAAAAAACAAGGCTTACTATAGCACGATTTCGCTTTTTACGCAATCAGGGTAAGGCCCCGACAAAAACACCCCTCTGCTTTAGCAAAGGGGTTTTATGGTTAAGAACCGATGGGATAATTGCCTTCATACAGCACACGCTGCGTTGCAAAACCGGCGATACCGTCCTGCGATAAGCCCTTATTCTGCTGGAAGCGGATAACTGCATCCACAGTGGCTGCGCCGTATTTGCCATCCACATAGCCGGTGTAATAGCCTTGATCTTTCAGCGCCTGCTGGAGCTTTCGGACCTCCGTTCCACTATCTCCCTGGCGCAAGGTAATGTACATGCCATCGGGAGCGGGCGTTACATTGCGGTACACGGTCACTTCGGTAGGCTTAGGAATCGGGGTCGTTTTCGATCCGGTATCTTGCTGTTGGTAGGAAGCAGAGCGGGCCCCGTCGCTATAAAGAACACTCAAAGTAGCTTGCCCCGCCACGCCATCGGCAGTCAGGTTGTTGTTTCGCTGGAAAGCCTTGACAGCCGTCTCGGTGGAAGGACCAAAGTCTCCATCGGTCGAACCACTATAATAGCCAAGGGCCTTGAGACGAGCCTGCATGTTGCGCACCAGGTCGGACGAATACACGCCCAGACGCAGCGAAGTTCCAATAACGCCTTGTGAAGTGGAGGTGCCTTTGGCCCTTGAAGAATAGAGAGCCTGCAGGGTTAGAGGACCTGCAACACCATCGGCGTAGGATACATTTCGGCGCTGGAAGGCGTACAGACCTTTTTCGGTGGTGGCGTCAAACTGGCCCGTTGCTTTGCCGGAAAGGTAACCAAGCTCGATTAATCTTTCTTGCATTTTGGTTACATCCCGTCCGCTGTCACCCAAGCGCAGGTAGAGGTTTTCGCTGATTTTGGGTGTGGCCGTAGGTCTGGGGGTTGGTTTCGCGGTTGGCCTGGGGGTTGCGGCAGCCTTAGCTTTGCTTGAGTAAATGACATTCAAGGTCGCGCGGCCGGCAATACCGTCGGCCGTTAAGCCATTGCGGCGCTGGAAAGCTTTCAGGGCATTTTCGGTTGCGATGCCAAAATCGCCATCTGCCGATCCGGAAAGATAACCCAGCTTTATCAGCTGACTTTGCAGTTTGCGGACATCCTCGCCCGTTGAGCCTTTTTTAATCACATAGACTGTGGAGGTAGGCGCCGGGGTTGAAGTGGGCGCGTTGGTAATCACAGCCATACCGGTAGATGTGGGAGCTACAACAAGGCCCGCGGAATCAGTGGTTCCGGGCTGGCTGCTGACCTGCGGGTTATTCCACGGCAGCACTTGAGTTGAATCGGTGGGGTTGGGGATAGGCGTAATGATTTGCAAAATATTGGCAGACGGCTCGGCAGTGGGCGTCTGCGTTGAGCCTCCCAGTATTTTAAAAGGAGCTTCTTCGGTGGGTAAATTATTTTGTTTATTACCGCCAGGGTTATCGGTTGTTGATACGCAGCCTGCTAAAACAAGCGAGAGCAGCACCACAACAACCAGCAACCCCTGTTTGAAAAATCGCTTGTTCTTCATTTCAAAAACCTCTTTTCTATCGTTCTAATATATTAACGAACGACAAAGCCGTTTTTTTGCATCCCATTGTGCAAACTTTCACTTGATTAGAATATCATATTTACCTATTTCTTTCAAGTTTATTCTATACCCGCCTGCTATCGGTTGGAAGTTGGGGAAAAATGATGTATAATGTAAAATATCAACTGTTGGAGGTCATTAAATGATTGCCCTTGCTACCACCATTTCCAAGCAGGATATTGTCTCCGCCTCTTGGTGGCAGACCCAATTTTCCTCTTTCACTCCCAAGGATATTGGCCTGGTTTTATTGTTTTCATTAATCGCCAGCATATTAATCGCCTTGGTCTATAAGAAAACCTACCGTGGGGTGCTGTATAACCCCTCCTTTGGCGTTACACTCATTTTACTTACGATGGTCACCTCCTCCGTGGTTATGGCCATCGGCTCAAACGTCGCCCTTTCGATGGGCATGGTGGGTGCCCTATCCATTGTTCGTTTCCGTACCGCAGTCAAAGACTCCATCGACACGGCTTATATGTTCTGGAGCATTACCATGGGCATCCTGATTGGCACACAGTACTATCTGCCCGCCATGGTCATGCTGCTTGGCATTTCGGTGGTTATGCTGGTCATTTCTTTTCTCAAGCTCAAAGGCTCCAACTGCTTCCTGTTGGTCCTGCATTTTGAGCCCGGCGCTCAGCCCGAAATCGAAAGCGAATTGCAGCGCTCCATCCCCCGCTACCGCCTGCGCTCCAAAACCGTGACCCGCTCGGGCGCCGAAGCAACCTATGAGGTGCGCTTGCAGCATAATACCGATTTGGTTAGCCATATGCTCAACGTTCGCGGCGTATATGACGCGACCATGGTCAGCCTCCAAAACGAAGTGAGCATGTAAAGCATGGCAATCCCCCTTCGGCATGAACTGAAATTTTATATCAGCCCCCTGCAGATGGATACCCTCAGGCGGGCTTTTCAGGCTGTTCTAAAAGTAGACGAACACACCGATGAAAACAACGAATACCACATTCGTTCGCTGTACTTTGATTCCATCTTCGACTCCGCCTTGGTGGAAAAAATCGCTGGTGTCGCCAACCGCAACAAGTATCGCATCCGAATTTATAACCTATCGGATAGCTTTATTCGACTTGAAAGAAAATCCAAATACGACAGCTATATCTCCAAACGCTCGCACGTTATTTCAAGAGATTTGGCAGAGCAGCTGATGGCAGGCGACCCTGCCGGCCTTGACAATGCGAATTCTCCCCTGCTTCAGGAAATGTTTAGGGAAATGCGCTTGAACTTATTAAAGCCCGTGGTCATTGTCGATTATGTTCGGGAAGCATACAAACACCCCGCAGAAGACGTGCGCATCACCTTTGATAAACAGCTGCGCAGCGGCCTCAACTCTGTGGATCTGTTCAATCCTCATGTTCCCACCATTCCGGTTTTCAAAAAGGAAGAAATTATTCTGGAAGTAAAATTCAATAGAATCCTTCCCCCTTACATATCCAAAATTCTGTCCCTTGCTGCCGGCTGGTCCACCCGCAGCGCCATTTCCAAATACACCCTCTGCCGCGGGTATGAGGGAATGGATTACTAAAACTCTCGCAACAATAGATAAAACAATTATACATAATACTCTGTTGTTTTGAGAATAGCGATTTTATTATAGCGGATTTTTTATTTTGGCAAAGACTAGTGAAGGAGGCTTAGTGGCTCCTATGTTGACTGAACAAGGCACAGCCAAAAAAGAAAAGACGCAGGAGAAAACGCTAATTTAAAGGCAACAGAGTATAGAAAACGGTGTGAAGTTGCTCACACCGTTTTTTATACTCAATTTCTTAATTACTCAATCACTTGACCTTTCCTGCGCATAACTTTGCGCTGGAAATACTTGACCGTTTCAACAATGGGAATGATGCTGATGGCAAGCGCCATGGAAACCATGTACTCCGCGAAGTTGATGGTTTGAAAGCCGAAAGCATCTGCAAGGAAAGGCACAAAAATGACAGCGGCCGTCAGGATAAGCGACAGGAACATAGCGCCATACAGGTACTTGTTGTGAGTGTGCAGACTAAACACGCTGCGGCGCTGGCTGCGCATGTTAAAGGAGTGGAACACCTCAGCCAAGCTCATAGTCAGGAAGGCCATGGTCATGCCGTCTGCCGAGTTGACAAAGGCCCATTCACCCGCTTCCATATAGTGCCCGATGAAATAGGCGGCCAAGGTTAAAATGGAAACCATCACGCCCTGATACACAGCGTCGAAGCCTAAACCGTGAGCGAAGATACCTTCGTCTTTTTTACGGGGTGGACGGTTCATAATGTCGCTTGAAGGCTCTTCCATGCCCAGAGCTAGCGCAGGAAAAGCGTCGGTAATCAGGTTGATCCAGAGCAGGTGCGCAGGCTTTAAAATGATAAAGCCTATCATGGTCGCAACAAAGATAGAAATAACTTCGGACAAGTTACTGGAAAGAAGGAACTGAATGGCCTTGCGGATATTGTCATAAATGCGGCGGCCTTCTTCAACAGCCGAAACGATGGTGGCAAAGTTGTCGTCTGCCAGTACCATGTCGGCAACGTTCTTGGTTACGTCAGTCCCGGTGATGCCCATACCCACGCCTATATCGGCTTTTTTAATGGACGGAGCGTCATTCACGCCATCGCCGGTCATAGCGGTTACCCTGCCCTTTTTCTGCCAGGCCTCAACAATGCGAACTTTATGTTCGGGCTGTACGCGGGCATAGACGCTGTACTTTTCAATGTTGTTTGCCAGCTCTTCATCGCTCATCTCGTTGAGGGCAGCGCCGGTGGTGGTTTGATCTTTAGAAGTAATCATGCCAAGCTGCTTGGCAATGGCAGCGGCGGTATCCTGATGGTCGCCTGTGATCATGATGGGGCGAATGCCGGCGGTTCGGCACTCTTCCATGGCCGGCAGCACTTCAGGACGCACAGGGTCTTCCATGCCCACTAAGCCCACATAAATCAGCTCATGCTCTATGCTTTCGGGCTTTATACCGCTGGGCATGGTGTCGTAATGCTTCACTCCCAGGGAAAGCACCCGCAATGCATCCTCTGCCATCAAGTGATTGGCTTCGAGGATGGATTTGAGCACATCATCCGTCATGGGAGCTACTTTGGAGCCATCCCAATATTGGGTACAAAGCTTAAGCACCACATCAGGGGCACCCTTGGTATATTGAGTAAAGCCCCCATGTTCCTTGACAATCACGCTCATCATCTTGCGCATGGAGTCAAAAGGCGCTTCCCCGACACGGGGATATTGGGTCTTTAAGTCATCTTTTCGCATACCCATGGCAGCGGCATCAGCAACCAGGGCATTTTCGGTGGGTTCACCGACGGCCTGCCCGTCTACCCATTCAGAATCGGAGCATAAAGCCATACCGCGGACCAGCAACTCTTGATCAGCGGTAGAGCGCCGGACAACCGTCATTTTGTTTTGGGTAAGGGTACCGGTTTTGTCAGAACAAATGACTTGGGTAGAGCCCAAAGTTTCAACGGCCGTAAGCTTGCGAATAACAGCATTGCGCTTTGACATATTGGTTACACCAACAGACAATACGATGGTAACCACCGTGGCCAGACCTTCAGGAATCGCCGCGACCGCAAGGCTGACAGCAATCAGGAAGGTGTCCAGCATGTTTTTAAGCTCAAACGAGCCCTGGCGAATAATACTAAATATAAAAATGAACACACAGATGCCAAGCACCATTTTGGTTAATACGCCCGACAGTTGTGCAAGTTTGATTTGCAGAGGAGTCTGGCCTTCCACGGTATTGGCAAGCGCATCGGCAATTTTGCCCATTTCGGTATCCATACCGGTCGCCACAACCACCACGCGACCACGTCCATACACCACCGTGGAACCCATGTACACCATGTTCCTGCGGTCGCCAAGGGAAATGTCCTTGGCGCCTTCCGCAAGGCTGAGGGCCTCAGCCGTTTTATAAACAGGGACAGATTCACCCGTTAGAGCAGCCTCCTCGCACTGAAGGGAGGCTTCCTCAAGGATACGGCAGTCTGCAGGCACAGCGTTCCCCGCTTCCAGTAAAACAATATCGCCAACCACCAAATCTTCAGACTTGATCCTTTGTACCTGTCCGCCCCGCAATACAGTGCTGGTAGCAGCACTCATTTCTTGCAGGGCCTCAATGGCCTTTTCCGCCTTGGATTCCTGAAAAACACCCAAAATAGCGTTGAGCAATACCACAACGGCAATAATAATAGCATCAGTGGGCAGCTCACCGCTAATCGCGCTGGTAACAGCGCTGATGCCGGCCGCTATCATTAATATGACCAGCATGGGATCCTTTAATTGATCCAAAAATCGCTGCCAGTTGGTGATTTTCTCACCCTCTTTGAGCTTGTTTTTACCGTTTGTTTCAAGCAGCTTTTGTGCGTTTTCCTGTGTTAAGCCGTTGGACGGGTCGGTCGACAGGTGTTTGATGACCTCTTCTTTTGGTTGCAGGTATGGTTTCATGTTTTCCTCCAATAAAAAATCTCATGCGCAATCGCGCATGAGTCTTGTTGTAAAGGCAAGCCACGGTTTTCCGGTGCTGTTGACTGATGCCACGCAGTGCGCAACTACTCCCTCATTGTGGGACATTATAGCACTTCCATATTTTTTCGTCAACGAAACTCTTACACCTTTTCAAAAAAGCTGGTGCCATCTTCCCGGCACAGGATACCCACCTTGTTAAAGTGTAATTCCTCAGGCTTTTCGTCAATGTAGCGCAGAATTTCATCCATGCGCACGCTCTCCTGAAAGGTCATCATGGTAAAAGAAGAACCTGTACGCTTGGCTCTGCCGGTGCGGCCGATGCGGTGCAGGTAGTATTCGTTTTCGTTGGGAATGTCGTAATTGATTACCGCGTCCACATCGTACACGTCAATGCCTCTTGCGGCAACGTCGGTGGACACCAAAATTGGGAACTTCCCTTGTTTGTAGCCATTCATGATAGCCGTTCGGCCCGACTGCGTTACATTTCCGTGAAGAGCCTCTGCCTGATAGCCCATCTTTTGAAGTTGTGAACCCACACGCTGGGCCATGAACTTGGTGTTGACAAAAATCATGATGCGCTTATATTCGTCGGATTCAATGAGGTACAAAAGCCTGTCCATCTTTTCATCGCGCTTGCATTTAAATAGATACTGGTTAATTTGCGGGCGGTCTTCTTCCACAGCTTCAACCACAATTTCATAGGGGGCGTGTTGATACTTCCAGGAAATGGTCATCACGTCCTGGTTGGTGGTGGCTGAATACATGACCAGCTGCCTGTTTTGGGGCGTGAGGTCCAGGATACTGGTCACATCTTTCACAAAACCCATTTTCAGCATTTCATCCGCCTCATCCAGCACCATAGTGTGCACAGCGTTTAAGCTAATCGCCCGCCTTCGTTCAAGGTCCAAAAGCCGCCCCGGTGTCGCGATAACAATTTGGGGGTTACGCTTTAGCTGGTTGATTTGCCGCTTCATCGACTGGCCCCCATATACCAAGGCAATTCGGATATTCTTGATGTATTTGGCAAGCGACTTTAGTTCCTTATGAATCTGCATGGCCAGTTCCCGTGTCGGCGCAAGAACCACTTCCTGCACCCGCTCATCCTGCATATCGATATATTCGAGCATAGGAATGCCAAAGGCAAGGGTCTTGCCCGTTCCAGTAGGGGCGATGGCGATGATATCGTGCCCGTCCATCATGAGCGGAATGGTTTTTTCCTGAATGGTGGTGGGCTCAGTAATGCCCATATCGTTTAAAGCGCGAAGCACTTCGTCGGATACATCCAACTGCTTAAAGGCGTTTGTTGACAAATTTCTCTCCTAATCATAAAAACAACCCTGTCCAAGTTTGGCAGGGTTGTGTCAGTTGTTTACTGTTTGGCGGCTTCGACCAAAGCGGCAAAGCCATCCATATCGTTAACGGCCATATCCGCCAGCATCTTGCGGTTCACCTGGATGCCCTGCTTTTTAAGGCCACCCATGAGCTGGGAGTAAGTGGTCCCATTCAGGCGAGCAGCGGCGTTAATGCGGGTAATCCACAGACGGCGGAAATCGCGCTTGCGCAGCTTGCGGCCGGTATAGGCATACCTGAGGGAACGGCGAACTTGTTGACTTGCGGCGCGGTACTGCTTGGACTTTGCGCCCCAGTAACCTTTGGCTAGTTTTAGCATCTTGCGACGCTTCTTATTTGCGTTGACAGCCCTTTTAATGCGAGCCATAATTGTATCCTCCTTATGGTAAAAGCGTTATTTTTGAATCAGGGTACGGATGGTGCGAGCTTCGGCCTTGTTTGCCAGGACGCCGCCGGCACGCAAATGACGCTGACGCTTGGTGGTCTTTTTGGTTAGGATGTGGTTACGGTTCATTTTACGATACTTCACCAGACCACTCTTGGTGACCTTAAAGCGCTTGGCTGCCCCACGGTGAGATTTCATTTTGGGCATAGTAGATAGTCCTCCTTCAAAAAAATGGTGGAATTTTCGGAAGCTTGCTGTCTTCCAAGTTTAAAACCTGAAAAGCCGCTTAATTTTTACCTGCGGGCTTTTCGACCTTGGGCGCCAGTATCATAATCATATGGCGCCCCTGGGTCGAAGGTTTACTTTCAACAACGGCTATATCCTTGACACGTTCGGCAAAGTCGCGCATGACATTTTCGCCAATCTCCGGGTGGGTAATCTGCCGCCCGCGAAAACGAATGGTCACCTTGACCTTATCGCCGGCCTCCAAAAACCTGATGGCCCTTTTAAGCTTGACAAGAATATCGTTTTCTTCGATGGTTGCGGATAGCTGTACCTCTTTGACCTCCACTACTTTCTGGTTTTTGCGTATTTCTTTTTCACGCTTGGCCTGCTCGTAGCGGTGCTTGTCATAGTTCATCAACTTGCATACAGGGGGCTTGGCGTTGGGAACAATCTTGACCAAGTCAAGATGGGCATCATCTGCCACCTGAAGTGCCTCCTTGATGGACATGACACCCAGCTGCGTACCATCTTCCGCGATGACACGCACCTCTCTGTCACGGATCGCTTCGTTTACCATTAATTCGTTGCTGATAATTCATACACCTCCGACATTAAAAATAGCGGGCAATGGACCCGCTACAAAAAAACACTTGTTAAGCGCCTTGTACCTGACAAAACTACAGTTCGTAAGGTGAGCAGCGGGCAGCCTCTGCTTGATACTTTATTATCATAGCATCGACTGCCCGTTTTTGTCAAGCATTATTCAAGCTTTTTTCCTTTGATTTCAGAAGAAATTACCCGCGCAACTGATCCGCGTACCAAAAGACGCAGCGCCTGACCTGTTCAAGCTCCCCTTCCTTGCCCGTTTCACGCCAGAAACGGATAAAAGTGCGGAACCAGTTTTCAAGCTTGGATGCGACATCGGGGGCTTTCTTTTTTTGTTGATAGGCTATTCCAACCTCATTCCATACCTCCACCGCTTCCAAGGCATTTAGCCAAGCAGGCACGATAGCTCGCCGCCGATAAGCTTGACGCCCTCTTCACTTACAGAAAGCTTATATTCTTCCTTGGCCAAGCTTGCGTCCAAAGAAAAGACAATATCCCCCTTGCGGGCCTTGCCTTTAGTGACCGGGATATATACGCCGCCAAAGCGCAGCATATCCTTTTGCACGAGGGTAGCGGCCGTTTTATCGGCATGGGTGGTGTTTTCGGTTAAGACAATGTAGGATCCATCTTCAATCATGAAAAAATCATCGCCAATGGAAAGGCTTTTAGGTTGTGGAATAAAAATCATGGTTCTTTCTTTTCGTTATTTAATCAGAAGAATCTTGCCAAGTACAGGCCTACAAAAATCATATGCAAGAACTATTAAAAGTTGTGGCAACACCGCCTTAGCCGCAATAAGTTTCCGGTAGCACCTTGCTCATACAGTCCTCCTCGTATTGTAAACTCTAACTAATATTGTATCAAAGAGGAATAAGCTGGGCAAGGAAAGTTTTTCCACAATTGACTTGCTATTTTTCATACTTTATGGTAAGATGTTAAAGCTGTTTTGTAAGTAAGGGCTATTTGCCCCTAAGTTCCTTATAAGTGAGGTGTTAATCAATGGCTAAGTTTTGTGAAGTGTGCCAAAAAGGCGCAATGAACGGCAACAAGGTGAGTCACTCCAACCGTAAGAGCGGTCGTTTCCTGCTCCCTAACGTGCAATCCGTTCGTGCCCTGGTGGATAATAAGCCCCAGCGCGTGAGTGTGTGCACCCGTTGCCTGCGCAGCGGCAAGGTTGTTCGTGCCCTCCCCCGCATGAAAGCGGAAGTGGCCGAAGCCTAACATAACCAAGCAAGCAATGCCCTGAGCCAAATGCTCAGGGTTTTTGCTTTTTGAAAGTTGTGGTTTATAGGCAAAAAAGATTCCTCCCAAACGGGAGGAACCTTCTATCTCGTAGTGATTTCTTAACGGCTAAGGAGAGTCTTTTCGGTATCCTTATCGAAGAAGTGCAGACGGTTGGTATCCATGACAACCACAACTTCGTCACCGACCTTGGTGGTGGTGCGGGGGTCAACACGGGCAATGATGTTGTCTTCCTTACCCTTGGTGGTCATGTACAGGAAGGTTTCAGCGCCCATCTGCTCGGTAACTTCGACATTGACCTTGAACTGCGCATCGGGATGAGCAGCAACGATTTCAGGATCGTCGGAAATGTTTTCAGGACGGATGCCCATGACAACTTCCTTGCCGATGTGGTCTTCGTTAACAAACTTCTTGATCTTGCTGTCGGGAACCAGAATCTTGCTGTCGCCAAAGAGCGCGTAGACTTTGCCGTCTTCAGCAACGAGCTTCACATCAAAGAAGTTCATCTGGGGGCTGCCGATAAAGCTGGCCACGAACTTGTTGGCGGGATAGTCGTAGTTGTTCTGGGGAGTATCGACCTGCTGTACAAAACCGTCCTTCATGATAACGATGCGGCTACCCATGGTCATAGCTTCGGTCTGGTCGTGGGTAACGTAGATGAAGGTGGTTTCCAGGCGCTGGTGCAGCTTGGTGATTTCGGTACGCATCTGCACACGCAGCTTGGCGTCCAAGTTGGACAGAGGTTCGTCCATCAAGAAGACCTTGGGCTCACGAACGATGGCACGGCCTAGGGCAACACGCTGGCGCTGACCGCCGGAGAGAGCCTTGGGCTTACGGTTGAGCAGATGCTCGATGTCCAGGATGTGGGCGGCGGCTTCAACACGGCGCTTGATTTCATCCTTGGGAGTCTTGCGCAGTTTCAGACCAAAGGCCATGTTCTCAAACACGGTCATGTGGGGGTACAGAGCATAGTTCTGGAAAACCATGGCGATGTCGCGATCCTTGGGCGCAACATCGTTGACCAGACGATCACCGATGTAGAGTTCGCCGTCAGAAATTTCTTCAAGACCGGCGACCATGCGCAGGGTGGTGGACTTGCCGCAGCCCGAGGGACCAACCAGAACGATAAACTCTTTGTCTTCGATGTCCAAGCAGAAGTCGCTAACAGCGGTTACATTGCCGGGATAAACTTTGTAAATGTGTCTGAGTGATAAACTTGCCATAGGTGCCTCCTATAATTTTGATGGCTCCATTATACCGAAAACATCGTTTCAATGTAATTGACGATACGACAAAAGTTTGTCCTTCATTTTGTGCATATCGCCAAAACTTTCATCTTTTCCCTGAGCATGGTAAAATATAGTGAAAGAAAAAAATACAAATCGGAGGCTAATATGAATAAAATCGCTTTGCTCGCTAACTATATCAAAGACAGCCGTCGCGCCGTATTCCTCGGTGGAGCCGGCATGTCTACTGAATCAGGCATCCCGGATTTTAGAAGCGCAGACGGGCTTTATCAAGGCAATAACACGATCACGCCTGAAACTATATTAAGCCATGATTTTTTCTTTGAACATACAGCAGACTTTTTTACATTTTATCAGAAAAAGATGATTTATCCAAAAGCTCGGCCGAATCCCGGGCACAAGGCACTTGCTAGATGGGAAAAGTCAGGCTGGCTAAGGGCTGTAATCACTCAAAATATCGATGGATTGCACCAAAAAGCCGGAAGTAATAAGGTTTTTGAATAACACGGTTCAGTGGAGCGAAACTATTGCATCAAATGTCATCAGCCCTATCCACTATCTCATATCACAGGCAGCCAAAGTGTTCCAAAATGTATCAACTGCAATGGAATCGTAAAACCCGATGTGATTCTATATGGCGAATCTTTAGATGCCCAAATTTTAAAAGATAGTTTATATTATATACGCCAAGCTGACTTGTTAATTATCGGCGGCACTTCTCTGAGTGTCTACCCCGCCGCCGGATTGGTGCAGGAATGCCCTGGCAGCATTATCATCATAAATCTTTCCCCAACAGCCTTTGACCATCAAGCCGATTTGGTACTCAAAAATAAAGTAGGAACAACTCTTGAAAAAGCCGTCAGCCTTGCGTTTTCTTAATAAATATCAGCCGATTTCCTTCCGCCTGCGCGTCTTCAAACACTTGAATCATGGCAGCTCCATAGCTGCCTAAGCTGTTGAGCATCGCTTGCGAATATCTGAGGGTGATTTTTGTATCGCTCATTTCAAGCAAACAATCCTTCAACGCGTCTAAGTTCTTTCCATAGTATTCGGGAAAATGAAGGGTTTGTTGCAGGTATTGATGGGCCTCTTGCCTTGAGTCCATCCTGCGCCCATCTAAAAAGAATTCTTTCATGGTACTCCCTCCAGCAGCTCAAAGCTTTCGTAATGGTCGGGCGTGTAATAGATAAGGCCGTCGTTGGAATACACAATGCGCTTTGGCCCTCTGGATGCTGCACCCAAGGTATCGATATCACATTCATAGTAGGTTCTGCCAGATTTTTTTGGCAGTAAGCCCTCATAATTACCAAATCTATCGCCGCCGATACATCGGTCTTTGGCATAAGGCCTTAAATCGCCGCCCGGCCAGCCTAAAGCCTGGGCTTGCTTTTTGGTAATAAAATTGGGCGGCAGTTTGTGAAACTTTACAAGGTAGGCAGCCACATCTTCTTTGGTGGTGTAGTAACCTTCTTCTATAATTTCCTCGGCTTTATTATCTTCCGGGGTTACAGTCTGCTGTATGCCTTGTACAGTTGCTTGCGGCGCCTTTGATAGGGCAGGGTTGGCGGAATCACGCGAACAGCCTCCAAGAAACAAAACAGCTATTAACAAGACAGCCAAACACAATAATAGGCTTCGTTTTTTCTTATTCATTCCCCTTCACTCCTTGCTTGAAAATCACGCTATGGGTATGATACACTCAAATTCAGGAGGCATGCAAGTTAATCATGAACAACCAACCTACATTATTCGATTTTGTTTCGGACAATCAGGCCGATCTTTCCCGTCCCTTGGCCGACCGTATGCGCCCGCGCACCTTGGACGAATTTTTCGGTCAAGGCCATTTGGTAGGCAATGGTACCCTTTTAAGAAGGGCCATTGAAACGGGCAGGCTCACCTCCAGCATTTTCTGGGGGCCGCCCGGCACGGGTAAAACCACCCTGGCCAACATCATAGCTAGTACCAGCAAGGCCGCTTTCGTGCGCTTAAACGCCGTTACTTCAGGCGTAGCCGACATGCGGGATGCTTTAAAAGACGCAAGGGCCCGCCGCCAGATGTACGGGCAAAATACTTATTTACTTTTAGACGAATGCCACCGCTGGTCCAAAGCCCAGTCAGATAGTTTGCTGCCCGCCATTGAAAAAGGCGAGATCTATTTTATCGGCTCCACCACCGAAAACCCCATGGTGTCCATGACCCCCGCTATCGTGAGCCGTTGCCGTCTTTTTGCTTTTGAGCCCTTAACCAATGAGGATGTAAAAAACATCTTGAAATTCGCCATCAAGGACGAGGAGCGGGGCCTTGGCCAAATGCACGTCACCATCGACGAAGACGCCCTTAATCACCTGGCCTTTGTCGCAAACGGGGACGCCCGTATGGCCCTAAACGCTTTGGAGCTGGCCGCCTTAACCACCCCGACCACATCCGGCGGCATTCATATTAATCTTGCTATCGCCGAAGATTCCATTCAAAAACCCGTCGTCCGGGCCGATGAAAGCCTTTACTACGATATGATTTCGGCTTTCTGCAAGTCCCTTCGGGGTTCGGATTCAGATGCCGCCCTCCTCTGGTTCTCCCGCCTCATTTACGCCGGCTGCGACCCGCGACTGCTTGCCCGCCGCATGATTGCGCACGCGAGCGAAGATGTGGGCATGGCCAATCCCATGGCTTTGGTGCAGGCGGTCAGCGCCATGCAAGCACTTGAATTTTTAGGCATGCCCGAAGCCCGCATCCCCTTAACCCAGGCCATTATCGCCATTTGTGAGAGCCCGAAATCCAACTCCGTTATCGTTGCCATTGAAAAGGCCATGGCTGACGCAAGAAAAGGGGACCTTGGCAAAGTGCCCGAACACTTACGGGATACCCACTTCGCGGGACACGAACGTACCGATAACGGTAAGGGTTATCTCTATCCCCACCACTATCCCGGACATTATATCGAACAAAACTATATGCCTGAAGGCTTTGAAGACACCGTCTATTATCGCCCCTCCGATCAGGGCGAGGAAAAAAAGATACAAAAGAAGAAGGACAAGAAATAAACCATGCGTTACCATTTTTTTGCTTACATCTCCCGCATGAAATTTATTCACCGCTGGGGCCTCATGCGCAACACCTTTCCTGAAAATGATATGGAACATTCCATGCAGGCAGCCATGATTGCCCATGCCATCGCCATCATTGGCAACAGGCGCTATAACAGGGACTATGATGCCGAACACATCATGGCCCTTGCCCTCTATCACGATGCCAGCGAAGTGATTACGGGCGACCTCCCCACCCCCATTAAAAATAACAATGCTGCCATTAAGGAAGAGTACAGCAAGGTTGCCGATATTGCCGCTCAGCGCCTGATCAGTATGCTTCCCGAAGACCTTCGGGACGATTATGAGCCCCTCCTTTTACCGGCCGAAGACACAAGAGAGTGGCGTGTTGTGAAGGCCGCCGACCGCATCTGCGCTTTTATTAAGTGTTTGGAAGAAGCAAAATCGGGCAACCGGGAGTTTGCCGAAGCGCAGGTGGGCATCCAAAACAGCATCAACGCCATTGAGCTTGAAGAAGTGCAGGACTTCATGCGCCAGTTTGTCCCCGGCTTTGGCATGAGCCTTGACCAAATTACAAGGGAAAACGGCTGATTTTTAAAATTCAAAGGAGAATTGCCATGAAAAAGCGGCTATTGTTTTTAATAGGTCTGTGTTTGCTGTGCTTGTTGGTGCCCGCATTTGCGCAGCAAGAAACCCCGCCCCCATTTGTGGGCAGGTGGCAGTTTGCGGGCGGCGCGGAAGTAATGGGCTATGGGTTTGAATTGTACGAAGGCAGCCAGCTAATCCTTCTTGACGCAAGCGAACCCGTATCATTTCCGCCCGAACCCTTATTTCCAAAATCCGACGACGTTTTCTTTTGGCAGCTTGATAAAGAAACCCCCGTCAACCCCTATACCAGCGGTGAAATAACCTGTTATGTTCTTTCCATCAGCCAGGATGCTTTCATCAAAAAAATCACCGTTGAATGCTATCCGGACGGCAGGCTGCACATCCCGGATGGCGAGGGCGGCGGCTTTTATCAAAAATATGAAAAAGCTCTTGGCGTTCCGGCGCTGACCGGCATCAAAGGCGACTTTCCCAAAAACAAAACCTATCCCGTATACCAAGGCCCCGGCACTTCCTACGGGGTAGCGGCAAAGGGAAAAGCCAAAGTATCCACCAACGGCGATATTTTCTGCTACGGCACATTCAATGATTTTTTGCTCATTTCTTACGATATTTCCAAAAACCAAAGCCGCTTTGGCTGGATTGAGGCTTCGGCCCTGGAAAACCCGCCCGAAGGGCTCAAAGCCTTTTATTTTAAGCATTATCATTTGGGCGATTCTTATTTGTACGGCGTTATCACACAAGATGTTGTTATGACTAACGACCCCTTAAATAGCAAAGCCAAAATCGCTTTTTTCAAACGAGGCGCAACTGTTCGCTGCTGCGCGCAGCTTCTGGACTACATGCTAGTTGAAACCTATGTTGGAGAAAAACTGATAATGGGCTTTGTCCCTAAAAACGCTGTAAACTATGAGCATGGCATGGCGGATGATGTGAAGTGTCAATTTACCCCCAACGCCGTTCATACTCAAAAAGATTTTGACGATGCGGTCGAAGTTCTCAAGCAGGCAATTTATGACAAATTTCCCGGTTGTTATCTCTGGAGCGTCCATTACCTCACCGATGAAAACTTGGATCCAAACGCCTGGTGGAAACCCGAAAGCATTCCGGAACTAAGCCACTTCTCAGACGGCATGAAACTATACACCGACCTTGGCTCCATTTCCTTTACCGATTATGAAATAGCCGATTACGACGGCATCGCGGAAGATTATGGCTTTATTTTGTATAAAGATGAAAAAGGCGAGTGGCTTGTGGGCAACTGGGGGTATGAATAATGTGTCCCTGTCGGATCGTTATATTTTGCCAAGTAATAATATCATCGTATAAAAATGATTTTCCCTAAAAACCGCCCTCGGCG
>CAYFTJ010000011.1:0-20314 GCA_964346155.1 uncultured Oscillospiraceae bacterium | reverse complement strand
TGTCGATTCCCTTCCCGACGCGTACTGCGCTTCTAATAACGACCCGGTCTGGTCTCATTTCGGCCAGCCCGGTATGCGCTATAACTTGCCCAAGGGACAGGAATTTGAATGGAAACAAGTTTCTCCGCCCTGGGCTTTTGCCCGTGCCTACCCGGAAAACAATTCTTTAACGCTAGGGGAAGCGGTAGATTTTATCAAAAGCCACGCAAAAAAGACCATGGGTGAGGATGCCCAAGTGGATTTGTTTTCGGTAAGCCTGATTACTTCAGGCAAGCGGGGCAGAGCTACCGTCTTTGGCTATGAGGTTCTCCCACCTTACGGCGTCGGCGCTTATGAGCTTGAAATAAGGCAAATGATAAACGGCTGGATGTTGATGGATACCATTCATAACCACTTGGACGATGATGCCTTCAAGGGCAAACGCCCACCTTCCCTTTTGCGGCCAGTCCCTTCCAGAATCGCGTCACCTGATGCCTATACGATTGCCCTTCATTTTCTTGAGATAGACAAGGTATTGGCGGAAGACATCCCGCTTTGCCCGCTTGAAACCGTTATCGCCGCCTATGAGGGCCTGAAAAGCGCCGGGCACATCCGCAGGATGAGCGAATTGCGCCTTGGGTATGTGCTATTTTTCGATCCCGGCCAATCGGACAGAGCCGTCGCTTTCCCCTGCTGGCTGCTGAAATGCGAATATCTGCGTGACCCCAAGTGGAGTAAAAACGCCTCCACCGACATGAGCGTAGAAGATTCCTGCTACTTCAAGCAGTTATTGGTGAACGCCCATAACGGCGAACTCATTGGCCCTTATATTATCCATGAGCGGAACGCAACGGCTCCAAGTTGGAATTGAAACGGAAAGGAACTATTTCGTTCTTACCGCTTTTATCCTTATTCTGTTGTACCCTGTTGCCTACAAGCAAGCATACGTTTCGTTTATTACCCTTCCAGCCCCAGGGCTTTCATCTCTTCATTGATTTTATCTTCATCCACCCGCATGGCTAAGATGGTTTTTTGGAGCAAATCGTCAAGCGGCCATTCAAGCATATCCGCGCCATTTTGTATGACTTCCCGCGAGCAACCGGCGGCAAAACGCTTATCCTTGTACTTTTTCTTTAAGCTGGATAGCTCCATATCCTTGGTGGATTTGGACGGGCGCATTTTGGCCGTCGCCCCGATAAGGCCGGTAAGTTCATCGGTAGCAAAGAGAATCTTTTCCATCAGGTGTTCGGGCTTTACATCTGTATGGATGCCGTAGGTATGGGAAACAACAGCACGGATCAATTCTTCCCCTCCACCATGTTCCCTTAGAATTTCCGGAGCTTTGATACAGTGTTCATCTGGGTAGCGCTCATAGTCGATATCGTGAAGCAAGCCCACAATACCCCAAAAGTCTTTTTCTTTTTCAAAGCCGAGGTTATCCGCAAAGGCGCGCATAACGCCCTCAACCGTTAGAGCATGGCGGATATGAAAAGCTTCCTGGTTGTATTCCATCAATAATTTGAGCGCTTCTTCTCGTGTAAATCCTGCTTGCATGATGTCCTCCTTATTCAAAAATGCGTTTTAGGTTCAGTTGCGCCTGATAGAGTAGGTTGCGGTTGCCGCCCTCTTTGACAAGGACATCCATGGCCTCCCGCAGGGTTTCTTCTTCTTTGACCATCCGGTCGATTAGCTGGGCTTCGGGAGAAAGGACGGACAGGTCCGCCTCTTTTTCGATTTCCTTTTCTTTTGATAAATCCAGCACCAAAACATATTCGCCCTTTTGGTGATTGGGATTGGCTTGCAATTGCTCTTTAACGCTTTGGGGCGTTCCCCGCACGTATTCTTCAAACTTTTTGGTTAAGTCCCTGCAAGCGGCTACTTGAATGTCGGGGTACACTTCGGCGATATTTTCAAGCGTTTCCACCACTCTAAAAGGTGATTCATAGAGAATAACAGTCTGCGCCTGTCCCCGTAAGGCTTCCAAGCGTTCTTTTTGCGCTTTTTTATTGCGCTCTAAAAAGCCGACAAAGGTAAATTCCTTGTTGCAAAAACCGCTCACCGACACCGCCGCGATAGCAGCCGAAGCCCCGGGAACAGGCGAAACGAGGATGCCCTGCTTGATGGCCTCGGCCACCAGAAGGCTTCCCGGGTCGGACACAGCGGGCGTGCCCGCGTCGGTGACCAAAGCAACAGATATACCTTCCTCTTGCATCCGGGCAATGAGGGCCGCGCCCTTTGTTTGCTCGTTAAAGGAATGCAGGCTGGTTAAGGGCGTGCGGATATCAAAGTGGTTGCACAGTTTCATCGTGACTCGTGTATCTTCGGCAGCTATCAAGTCCACTTCTTTTAAAACATCCACCGCCCTTTGTGTCATATCACCAAGGTTGCCGATGGGCGTTGCTACGACATAGAGCATCTTAAATCCTTTCAACCACACGCATGACTGCGCTTTTTGAGCGGGAGTTCTGTTCCATCTCTTCTTTGGTGGGCTTAATCGCCCCGCCGCCTAAGATTTTTCCGTATGGCTTTTTGCCGCAGATGCAGATGGGCGCCTTGGGCGGGCAGGTGCAGGGATTTTTCATGCGGGCAAAGGCCTGTTTTACAATCCTGTCCTCAATGGAATGAAAGGTAAGAACGCACAACCTGCCCCCCGGTTTTAGGCGCATGACCCAACTTTCAAGGGCTTTTGCAAGCGGGTCGAGTTCCTCATTCACGGCGATGCGCACCGCCTGAAAAGCGCGGCGGGCGGGGTGGCCGGTGTCCTTGGCTCTTACGGCCTTGGGGATAGCGGCATCGACCACACGAACCAAATCAAAGGTGGTTCTTAGAGGCTTTTCTTTGCGCATTTCTACCAATTTCTTTGCAATACGAGCCCCCCAGCGCTCATCACTGTAAGCATAGAGGGCTTGGGCAAAGTCCTTTTCGGAAACAGTGTTGAGGTACTCTGCCGCCGTTATGCCCTGGCTTTGGTCCATGCGCATATCAAGGGGCGCATCCTCATGGTAGCTAAAGCCCCTTTCGGGCGTATCCAGTTGATGGCTGGATACGCCAAGGTCGATGAGGCCGCCATCAAGCAAGACATTTTCCGGCAAAAGCCTGTCGATATCGTGGAAATTGCCGTGAATAATGGTTTTGTTAGGGTAGTCTTTCAGGCGCTCAGTCGCGGCGGAAATAGCGGCCAAGTCCCTGTCGATGCCGTACAGCATCCCCTGCCCTTGCATTTTTTGAAGCAACAGCCAGCTATGCCCCCCGCTGCCCAAGGTACCGTCGGCAAAGACTTTGCCGGGGACGGGGTTTAGGTATTCGATAACTTCATCCGCCATGACCGGCACATGGTGAAAGGATGTCATGCCTGTAAGTCCTTGATGCGCTCTAACAAGACATTTAAGGCCAGCTTATTCTTTTCAAGCTTCTCTTTTTCTTGCTCGACTAATTTCTCGGGCGCTTTGCTCACAAAGCCGGGATTGTTGAGCTTGCCTTCGGAGCGGGCGATTTCGTTTTGCAGGTTCTGTTTTTCTTTATCAAGGCGGGCCAGTTCTTCATCTAAATCAACAAGATCACCGAGCGGTATCAGCACCTGGAACCTGTCGGTGACGGCGCTGACCGTCTTTTCCTCCACTTTTTCATCGCCGCTGATCACTTCCACCGACTGGGCGTATGCAAGGCGCTTTAAGTAACCTTCAGATTGGTTAAAGGTTTCGACATAGCCTTGGGCGGGCTTGATGATAAGGCGAGTGCGCCTGCCTGCCTGCACCTTCATTTCGCTGCGCAGGTTACGCACCTGGCGGATAAGCTCCATCACAGCTTCCATGGATTCGGCGGCGCTTTCATCTATCAAGCCGCGGTCTACCGTAGGCCAGCTTGACAGCATACAGGAATCATTTTCATGTCCCGGGAGGTAACGATACACGGTTTCCGTTAGAAAGGGCATGAAGGGGTGCAGCATTTTAAGCAGCACCTTTAGAACATACTGGAGCACAGCCTGCACAGCGCGTTTCCTTTCGAGGTTGTCGCCAAACAGGTCTGCCTTAGCAAGCTCAATGTACCAGTCGCAAAAGTCGCTCCAGGCAAAGTCATAGATGCGCTGGGCGGCAAGGCCATGGTCGTTTGTTTCAAAGTGACTCGTTACATCCTTTAATGCGCTCATGCAGCGGGTTAAAATCCAGCTGTCGGGCTGCTCCAAGGTTTTGCCACTCAGGCTTTCTTCGCCTTCCAAATTCATTAGCACAAAGCGGGCGGCGTTCCAGACCTTGTTGGCAAAGTTGCGAGCAGCCTCTATCTTTTCTTTGGAAAAGCGGGTGTCGTTGCCGGGGCTGATGCCCATGCACAGGGAAAAACGCAAGGCGTCGGCGCCGTATTCGTCGATAATTTTCAAGGGATCAATGCCGTTGCCAAGGGATTTGGACATCTTGCGGCCTTCGGCGTCCCTGACAAGGCCGTGAATAAGCACGGTGTCAAAGGGCACCTCGCCCATGTTGGCGATTCCTGAAAAAATCATGCGGGCCACCCAGAAGAAGATAATGTCGTAGCCCGTGACCAGAGTATTGGTGGGATAGAAGTATTTCAAGTCTTCCGTTTCATCCGGCCAGCCAAGGGTGCTGAACGGCCACAGAGCGCTTGAAAACCAGGTGTCAAGCACGTCTTCATCCTGATGGATGTTTTTCGACTTGCACTTTGTGCACTCGGTCGGGTCTTCGCGGCTGACAATCAGCTCTCCGCAATCCTCGCAATACCAGCAGGGAATGCGGTGGCCCCACCATAGCTGGCGGCTGATACACCAGTCGTGCACATTTTCCATCCAGTTAAAGTAGATTTTGGAAAAGCGGTCGGGTACAAAGCGGGTTTTCCCTTCCTTGACGGCCTCAATCGCAGGCTCAGCAAGCGGCTTCATTTTTACAAACCATTGCTTGGAGAGCATGGGTTCGACCGTCGTATCGCACCGGTAGCAGGTGCCGACATTGTGGGTATAGTCTTCAATCTTTACAAGAAGGCCCAATTTTTCAAGCTCTTTTACGACTTCTTTTCGGCAGGTCATGTGGTCCATGCCCTGGAACTTTTCGCCCGCGTTTTCGTTCATGGTAGCATCGTCATTCATGACGCGGATGATTTCAAGGTTGTGCCTTTTCGCGATTTCAAAGTCATTGGGGTCATGGGCAGGCGTCATTTTCACAGCGCCGGTGCCAAAGTCCTTATCCACATAGGTGTCGGCGACCACGGGAATGGCGCGGTTAACGATGGGCAGTATAACTTCTTTACCCACCAAATCCTTGTAGCGCTCATCCTCCGGATGCACGGCAACGCCCGTGTCACCCAGCATGGTTTCGGGGCGGGTGGTTGCCACCACAATCCCCTCACCCCCGTCTTTGGCAGGGTAGCGGATGTGCCAGATGTGGGAAGCCTGCTCTTCATATTCAATTTCGGCATCGGAAATGGCCGTTAAGCAGGAGGGGCACCAGTTGATGATGCGATCGCCCCGGTAAATAAGCCCCTGTTCATACAGGCGCGCAAACACTTCACGCACGGCCTTGGAGCAACCTTCATCCATGGTAAAGCGTTCCCTTGACCAGTCGCAGGAAGCGCCCAGGCGGCGCAGCTGGGTTGTGATGCGGTTGCCATATTTGTTTTTCCATTCCCATGCGCGCTCTAAAAACTTTTCACGGCCTAAATCGTCTTTGGTCAGGCCTTCTTTGGCCATGCTTTCAACGATTTTGACTTCCGTCGCGATGGAAGCATGGTCGGTGCCGGGCAGCCATAGCGTAGGGTCCCCTATCATGCGGTGATAGCGGGTCAAAG
Organism: uncultured Oscillospiraceae bacterium; assembly: GCA_964346155.1. Lineage (GTDB taxonomy): Bacteria > Bacillota > Clostridia > Christensenellales > Aristaeellaceae > DTU024. The sequence goes on along the minus strand of CAYFTJ010000011.1, from coordinate 14,542 downwards.
CGTCCTGCAAAACACAGTCCATCGCGTGCCCCATGTGCAGTTCACCCGTAATATTGGGGGGCGGCATAACAATCGTGTAGGGCTTTTTGCCGGGAACACGTTTGGCAACAAAGGCGCCCGAACCTTCCCAAGTTTCATAAGTCGATTGTTCAATCGCTTGCGGGTTATAGGTTTTTTCCATTAAAAATTCGCTCATGCATCCTCCTTATACAAATTGCCCCGTCCATGAAAGGACGGGGCAAGCCGTGGTACCACCTTACTTTACAATAGCCTAAGCTATTGCCTCAAATGCGATAACGAGCATCAGTCGGCCTTACGGCTTCCTTTACTTGCGACCTTCATGGTCCTTACCTGATGCCTTGCACCTACCGGCACCTCTCTATAAGGTGGTTTCCACTACTCCTCAAATATCTATCGGAATGATTTGATACGAATAAAAACGGTAACGCATCCAAAGCGATATGGGATTTTGGTTTACTGCAAGGAGCAGACGAGGGTAAGCGTAGCGGCGCTACGCTGACCGAGCAGCCGACGCAGCAGTAAGGCAAAAGGGCCAACGCAACGATGCGGAAACGTTTGAGATTCGTGTCACTTTTTCTCTTCCATCTGGATGACCTGGACGCCATTATACATGCCGCAGTTGGGGCAAACACGATGGGTCAGTTTCATCTGATGGCAGTGGGGACAGGCTGAAATCGACGGAAGATCCAGCTTCCAGTGCGTACGACGCTTGCGACCACGCGCTTTAGATACTTTTCCCTTTGGTACTGCCATGTTCAAACACCTCCTGAATCTTTTGAGAGCAATTGTTTAAGTTTTGCAAACGGATGGTCGGGATCGACTTGGTCGTCCTTGGCATCTTCTACCTGCATCTGGTTAAGTCCTTCACAGCCCTCTTCACAAGTAAAGCGTATGGGCAGCGCCAATATGGCCAGCGTTAATGCCAGATGAGCAAGTTCTGCATCATGACCGTCAAAGGGGATGGTTCTTTCATCACTGAAGGGATCCTCTTCTCCTTTGGCGGTGCTTCGGTGGACATTTTCAGAAAACGCCACTTTCAGCGGGTAGGTTATTTTTTTCAAACAATTGGCGCACTGAACATGAACTTCTGTGGTAAGCGTTCCCTTTAGCTGGAGAATGTCTTCCACCATCATAAAGGTTCCTTCCAGGCGAACAGGGTTTGAAAAAGTAACTGTTTCCCCAAGGATATCCTGTGGGGGGATTTGTTCATCGTGGGTAAAACGAAACTCCGTGCCTCGCTGGTCCAATGCCGGTCTGATGTTAAGCAGCATAGGGCTTTCCTCCCAAATGAACGGTCAATATTATATCGGCAAATGTAAGGATTGTCAAATAGAAATTAGTCATCCCATTCGCTTTCGTCCCGCCGCTTTTCCCCCTTGTCCAGGGTGATAACAATGTGGCGGTTGGGATCCTCGCCCTCGGAGTGGGTGTTGACCCCCTCCTCTTTTTGAAGAGCGCTGTGGATGATGCGCCTTTCGTAAGGGTTCATGGATTCAAGCGCAACCCTGCGGCCGGTTTTCCGGGCACGGTTGGCCATGCGATGGGCAAGGCGAATGAGTGCCTCTTCCCTTCTTGCGCGATAGCCTTCGGAGTCAAGGGTAACACGGGTATAGTTTTCCTGTCCCTTGTTGACATACAGGCTGGTTAAATACTGCAAGGCGTCCAGGGTGTCGCCGCGGCGGCCAATCAGGATGCCGCGTGAATCGCCTTCAAACACGATGCGCACATTGCCTTCTTCATCAAGGCTGGCATGAACCTCTACCTCTACGCCCATCAAGCGGGTTACATCCATCAGGAAGGACTGTGCCTTGCCTTCGGGACTGGTAACATCCTTTACCTCGGCGGGCGTTACGGAAGATTCCTGCTTTGGAGCTGCCTGCGCCTGTTTGGCCGGAGCTTCTTTGTGCTGTTTTGCTTGTTCTTTCTTTTTGGGCGCAGCTTTGGGGGCGGGCTTTTCTTTTTGGGTGGACGCTTGGGATGCATCGCTTAAAGAATCCTGAAACACTCTGCGGGCGCCTTCCGCCAAGTTTTCTTCTTGCTTCAGTTCCAAACGAACCTTAGCAAGGCGGCTGCCAAACAGACCGAACAGTCCTTTGGAGCCTTCTTCAAGCACCACCACGTTTACATCACCTATGGTGACGCCAAGCTGCCCTAATCCGGCGTCAATGGCTTCTTCCACGGTGCGGGCTTGGTATTCATAGGTTTTCATCGAACGGTATTCTCCTCATTTAAAAGCGCTTGCTGGGCATCCTTTTTGTCAAAGTAGGAATTTAGACCAATGTTGGATACCAAAGCAATGATGTTTGCAGTTGCCCAGTACAGAGCAAAGGCTGCGTTGGATGTTAAACAAATCCAAACGGTAAACAGCGGGAAAAAGTACTTCATAAACCCGCCCATATTAGGCTGGCCTTCTTGCTGGGGCTGCTGGGGCTGGTTTGCGCCGGGCATGGTTTGGGTCATGACAATCTGCGTAATGCCGGCAAGAACAGGCAGCAGCAGATAGCCGTTGTGCTTAACAAACACAGAGACCTTGAACAGGATGAAGTTGATATTGGCCCAGCCGGGAATAATGGCCATTTCCTGCTGATACAGCGGCATGGAAGACAAGGCCGTTTCAATCACCGTGCGGGTTGCGGTTAAGCCTTCTTTGGTAAAATCAAACACGCCCGCAAAATCCGGTACCGCAGCCTGAATGTTGGCAAGAATACCGGTCTGCTGCGTCTGGGAGAAGGTAGCAAACATTTTTTCCCACACTTCGCCGCTAATCAGACGCATGGAGTTAAGGTCGGGCGCGAGGGAAGAAAACAGGCTGTCGGGCATCCAAAGGTTTTTAATCCACAGCCAGCCTTCGTACACAGGAGTTTCCCCGGACAGGAAGGTGAATACCTGCGCTGCCGTCTGTTCATAGGCAATCTGGCGCATGGCAGCAAACATGGCAAACAGAATGGGCCACTGAATAAGCAGAGGCAGGCAGCCGGACAGCGGGTTGTACTTTTCCCGGCGCATCAATTCGGATTGTTTTTGCTGAAGCTTTACGCGGTCATTGGCATACTTTTGCTGCAGCTTATTGAGTTCGGGCTGGATTTTCTGCATCTTGCGCATCCCGGTGCGGGAGCGGAAATCCAGTGGAAAGACAACTACGCGAACCAATATGGTAAACAGAATGACCGCCAAACCGTAGTTGCCAACTAGTTTGTAAATGGAATGCAGAAGATTGGTTAAAAACTGGGCCATGGTCTAAGACCTCCTAATTGTTGATTCGGGCAGCTCAGGTACCGGATCGTACCCGCCCCGACTTAAGGGATTGCAGCGCAGTATGCGCTTGATTGCCAGATAGCCCCCTTTACAGGCCCCCCAGCGCTCTACCGCTACTCTCGCGTACTCCGAGCAGCTTGGGATAAAGCGGCACGATGGCGGGGATAAAGGGCTGATGTTGCGTTGGTAAAAACCGATCAGACGCAAAAGCAGTTTTTTCATACCGTTTCCTTGAAGCAGTTAAGTTTTTTTAACACCCGCTGAATGTCCTTGCATAGCTGATGATAGTCAGCGTTTGCTACGCCAGGACGGGCAGTAAAAACATAAAAGCCCCGCTTTAGCTGCGGAATAAGGAGCCGAAAACACTCTCGCATCCGGCGCTTTACTTTGTTGCGGACAACGGCATTGCCAACCTTCTTGCTCACCGAAAACCCGGCTTGCAGTTTACCTGCACGGATGTAGTGAAGCTTCAGGTTGCTTGTAGCCGCCGATGTTCCTCTGCGGTAAACATACTGGAACTGCCCGTTTTTACGAATTCGGTACTGTTTTTGCACTTTTCACGCCATTTCGTAAAAAAGCCCGCCCAATATTATCCTGAGGGCGGGCAATACCACGCAATCTATCAGACAGTCAGAACCTTACGACCACGAGCACGACGGCGGGCAAGCACACGACGGCCATTTCTGGTGGACATGCGGGCACGGAAACCATGCACCTTGGAACGCTTACGCTTTTTAGGTTGATACGTACGGAACATTAATCTCTCTCCTTTTATTTGACCTTGGGTCTACACGCATGGTTATGCGGAATACCTGTTAATTGGGACAACTTAGATATTATATCAAGCAGGGCTTCATTCGTCAACTGCACAGGATGATTAATTCATCAAAGCGCCGACAAGCTGCACCTGTTCGTCAATCATCGCGCAGAGGTCCTGAACACTGATCACTTCGCCCTGTTCCATTGGAACACCTGCTGTCCTCCACCCCGCATCCCATACATTTTGCAAAATGGTTTCAAGGCACTGGGCTTCGTTTTCAAGGCTGAAACAACTTCGCAAAATATCCGCGGCCGCCCTGTAAGCCCCGTAGGGACTGACCTCATTTTCTTTAGGGACTGAAACGGACCATAACTTGCCCTCATCATACTGCAAGCGATTGTAGCAGGTGTCTAAAGCTCCTGAAAGCTTTGCGGCTAAAAAACACAACTGACCGCCCAGTTGCTCATCTTCTACGACCAGATAGCCTAAGTCGGGCAAAGCCCTTAGCACACGTTCGGTGTCCATGATGGGGTCTGGGCTTTCATTGCTTATCCCAAGGGGGTAAGTGATCACCCCATGAGCGCAGACATCTGATTTTAACATGGAAGTTCCCATGCTGCCCAAAAAACTGCATTCTTCCCTTTTCGCACCCTCCGGCGCTATTGCGCCAAGAAGCAGGGAGGCAGCCTCAAAGCTTTCCGGCTGCTGCCTTTGAATACGTACTGTTAAGTTGCGCTCAAAGGCTATGGCAATTTCTCCGAGCGTTTTTTCCAGCAGGTTTGCCAGTGCTTGCCCCTTTTCTTCGGGTGCCCATAGAATCATGCTTGCTTTCATTTTCACCACTCCGTTGGGTATTCACTCACGGCATACTCAAGACGCTTACCGTTTTCAAGCAGACAGTTAATTACATTGTCAATATGCCTCTGCTCGGTATAGGGTGTGGGAATAAAGTCGTTGTAGTCGCTCTTGGATGAAATACGGGCGGGAATGATGCGGAATCTGCCGGTAGCAGTCTGCCCGTCTTTGACATAGAACTTCACCTGGAAAAAGAAGGTGCTCATATCCGAAGGCTTTGTGTTGCCAGCAAAAGAATAGTTGGCAAGCGAGTACACAATGTAGCGCCCTTTATAAAACTCAATGGGGTTAATGCGATGGCTGTGATGACCAAGTACCAGATCGGCACCCGCGTCAATGGTCGCCCTGCCGAGCTTTACCTGGTTGTCATTGGGGTAATAATCAAGCTCAGCGCCCCAGTGGTAGGAAACAATCACGATATCATATTTTTCCTTGGCATCGGCTACTTCCCGCGGCACTTTTTCATGCAAGTCGGGATAGCGGCCATTAAAAGTTTGATAGGCAAGCATGGCGATGAGCACATTGTCTATCTCATAGACTGCCATATGGTCTTCAGCGCTGTACAAAATGCCCGCCTCTTCAAAATGCTGGCGTGTTTCCTGGTTGCCTCTCTCCCCGTGATCCATTACGTGGTTGTTTTCAAAGCTGACCGCCTCAATGCTGCCTTCTTTAAGGAAGCTGATATATTCAGGGGGAGCTGAAAACAAAAATTGATTGTTCTTTTTGTTGGACGGAATAGGCGCCGTAGTTAGGGTTCCCTCAAAATTGGCAATGGTCAAGGTATCTTGGGCGAAAATATCTTTGGTGTTCTGGACAATAAAGTTGGGATCATTGCCATACTTTTGCATTTCCTTGTCAAAAATGGATAGGCCGCCCTTGCGCACATCGCCGCCGATGGTGGTGTCGCCCACTGCCGTGATAATGACTTCTTTGGAGCCGTTTTCGGTAACGCGCAGCTTGTCCGGCTCCAGCGGAGTTTCAACAAGCTCTTGCGGATTTTCATTTTGGGTTGGTTGCTCGCCTGTTTGCAAGCCGCCGGGTAAGGCAGTAAAGCCTTGCAATGTATCGGATAAACTAACTTCTTCATCCGAAGCAGTCGAAAAAATAGGGATAAGCATTAAAACCAAAAGAATGCTTAAGAAACGTTTGAACATCGTTGACTCCTTAATCTTTCAAGAAACGCGTGCATGCGGCTAAAAGCTTCAATCAGCCTTTCATGGGCAGTTGCATAACAGCAACGGATATGCCCTTCTCCCTTTTTTCCAAAGGCAGAGCCCGGTATGCAAAGCAATCATGCTCCAGAATGGGTAATAATTTTTCTTGCAGTGCGGTCATTCAGAATCCTCCCGGTTTTTAAACTTATCTTTAAAAGCTGCAAGGCAGGTTTGTTTGCTATCTTCAATGTGCTTGCACATTAAACGCGTTAGTCCTTCTAAATCCCGCTGCTCAAGGAAGGTCAAAATATCATGATGCTCTTCCTGAGCCTTTGACCTATGCACGATGCTCGCAATGGCAACGGCGGAAAAGCGCATAACCAATTCTTCCTGGCTATCGATAACCCGCAAAATACGCCGTTTATTGCTGATGTGTTCCAGCGTCTTGTGAAAAGCACGGTTTTGCACGGCCAGCTTATCGGCATCTCCCTCTCTTTGGCTGATATCCATCAAGGCCACCAGCTCCCGAAGTTTAACAAAGTCTTCCTCGGTTGCCTGCTCCACCACCGATGGAAGGAGGAGTATCATCAAGACATTACGGATAGTAAAGGTTTCTTCAATGTCGTCGATGGTAAAGCCGGTTACCGTTGCGCCCCTGTTTTCCGCAAAAGAAACCAAGCCGTCCTGCTCAAGCATGCGGATGGCCTCCCGAAGAGGAGTGCGGCTGATGTGGAGAAGCTTGGAGTAGTAGGTCTCAATCAGGCGTGTACCCGCCGGAATTTCTCCAAGCAAAATGGCGTGTTTTAACCTCTCGTAAGCACTTTGACTGATGGATGTACCCGGTACTGTTTGAACAACCACCTGTGATTCCTCCTTTCATTTCTTACAACTGATATCGAACAAGGGATTTGATACGTAAGTCCTCTGGTTGACCGATTGCGAAAAATTGATTTTGATAATAAAGACTAACGGGCTGATTTCCTTCTGGGAAGGCGCTTACATCTTCTTTGGTAAGCGGCACTCCATTTATGAGCTTCTTGTAGCTCTTTTCATGGACATAAGCCTTGGGGTAAGGTAAGTGGTCGCCGGGGTCTTCCAGCCAGCCTTTTCCATCGGGATATTTTTTGACAATCTCCTCCAATTCCTGCGGGGTAAGGGCCTTGTTAATGTGAAAACCTCCCACCCTTTCGCGAATCAGGTAACGCATGATGCCCAGCGCCCCCAAAGATGCCGCCAGATCCACAAGCAAGGTACGGATATAAACACCTTTGCCGCAAACAACCCGTAAGGAGCAGCCATCGTTTTCCTCAAAGAGATAGTCAATTTGCTCCACCCTGACCTGGCGGGCCTTCCTTTCCACTTCCACGCCTTGACGGGCAAGAGCGTAAAGCCGTTTCCCATCTTTTTTGATGGCGGAATACATGGGTGGCACCTGCATAATGTCGCCGGTAAAATCAGGAATCATTTGCTTAACTTGCTCCTGAGTGGGGCGGATAGGCGACTGGTCTACAACCGTCCCCTGAGCATCCTGCGTGTCAGTTAAGACTCCAAAGAGCAAACCAGCAATGTACACTTTTTGTCCCTGCACAATGTGATCAAAAAGCTTGGTGCCCCTGCCCACCAAAATAGGCAAAACGCCTGCGGCGTCAGGATCAAGGGTGCCGGCATGTCCTGTTTTGAGTCCCGTTAGCCGATGAACAAAGCTTGCCGCCTGGAAGCTGGTCATACCCGGCGGCTTTAAAAAGTTGATCACTCCATTCATTGCTCGTGCAAGGCTTCAATCATGGCCTTTTGCATTTTACCAAGGGCATCCTGAAGCTTTGCGCCCGACATCTTGCAGCCGGCAGCCAAAAGGTGCCCGCCGCCGTTAAACTGAGCGGCAACCGTATCCACCCGATAGGAGTTGAGGGCACGTAGGCTAAATCGAACGCCGTCCTCATCTTCCTGGGCTAAGTAGCACAGCTTCACATCGCCCATGTAAAGGCCCTGGTTGACAATGCCGCCTTCGTCTTCCTTGGTAGCTCCAAGGCGCTTGTAATCATCAAGGGTCAGATACATCTGGCAAATGCGCCCCTCTTCAAACAGGGTAATGCTTGACAAGGCCGCGCCAAGCAGTCGCTGGTGTCCCACCGTTTCCGTCAGGTGAAGCCTGCGGGCACAGTCCGCAAGAGGAAGTCCCGCTTGCATTAACACGGCCATCTGCTCAAAGGTTTCGGCATCCACGCCCTGATAGGTAAAGTTGCCTGTGTCCGAACTGATTGCCGTATAAAGGGCAATCGCCATCTCCCGAGAGACAGGCTGCTTTAATTCCCTGGCAAGGCGCATAACCAAAGTACCGCTTGAGGGCGCTTGAGAATCGATGTAAACATAATCGGCAAATTCGCTGGCAGTTGTATGATGGTCAAGCTGAATGGTCTTTTTCCCTTTTTTAAGCAAAGCGGCTGCCCTGCCCAGCCTGCCTTCATCGGCAGCATCGGTAGAAATAACTACATCAAACTCGCCATCCACTTCTTCAGGAAGAAGAAAGGCGTCGCTTCCCGGGATAAAGCGATGGACCTGAAAAATACGGTCTTGGCAAGCGACCTGAACATCCTTGCCCATAGCAGAAAACAAGTGCCATAAGGCCATAGCAGAGCCTGTCGCATCTCCGTCCGGCTGAAAGTGTGTGAGAATCAGGATACTTTGAGCCTGCTCAATTGATTGGATAAGGCCGGGGTCAATCGTCTTCACTCTCATCCTCCGGCAGCACATCTTTGAGTATTTTTGAGATATGAACACCATAGGCGATGTTTTCATCGCGCATGAAATGAAGTTCGGGCGTATAGCGGACGCTCAAGCGTTTACTAAGTACGGAGCGGATAAAGCCCGACGCACGCTCAAGCGCCGCAAAAAGCCCTTCAGCAAACTCATCTTCAAGAACGGAAACATAGATTTTTGCATAGCGTAAGTCTCGGGTCACTTCGGCACGGGTAATGGCGTACGTCCCCTTTACCCGCGGATCGTTAACCTCATCGCGAATAATGCGGTCTACCTCCCGGCGTACTTCTTCGTTTACTCTATCTTCTCGGAAACCCGCCATATCAATCCTTCACTTCCTCGTTGATGAAGCATTCAATTACGTCGCCCATCTTAATATCGTTGTAGTTTTCAAGACCGATACCGCATTCATAGCCTGTGGCCACTTCCCGCACGTCATCCTTAAAGCGCCGGAGGCTGGACAGCTTGCCTTCGTAAATCACCACGTTGTCACGCAGCAGGCGAACCTGGGCATTGCGCTGTACTTTACCATCGGTTACATAGCAGCCGGCAATGGTACCGGAACCCGTCACCTTAAATACGTTGCGCACCTCGGCCTCACCGAGCTGAATCTCCTTGTAGGTGGGTTCAAGCATGCCCTTCATAGCCTTCTCAATATCTTCTATGGCTTGATAAATGACACGGTAGAGACGGATATCCACTTCTTCCTTTTCAGCAATGGCACGGGCATTGGCATCGGGACGGATGTTGAAGCCAATGATAATGGCGCCAAAGGCAGCGGCCAGGTTAACATCGTCCTTGGTTACGGCTCCTACGCCGGAATGCAGAACTTTAATCTTAACCTTATCGTCGGACAGCTTTTCAAGCGCCTGACGCACCGCTTCGGTTGAACCTTGCACGTCGGCTTTGATAATGATGTTGAGTGTCTCAATCTTGCCTTCTTCAATGGAGGCAAACAGCGTGTCAAGCGACACCTTGGAAGAAGCCTGCAGACGTTCGGTGCGCATCTTCTCGCGGCGCTCCTGAGCAACCTGACGGGTAAGCTTTTCATCGTCCACCGCATACATTTCTTCGCCCGCTTCCGGCACATCGTTAAATCCGGAAACTTCAACGGGCATGGAGGGACCGGCAGACTTCACCTGCTCGCCCCTATCATTCTGCAGGGCACGGACACGGCCGGAAGCATGACCGGCAACAATATAGTCGCCTACGCGCAGGGTGCCGTTTTTAAGCAGCACCGTAGCAAGCGGGCCCCTCGCCCTGTCGAGCTTGGCTTCAACAACAATACCCATAGCCATACGGTCGGGGTTTGCAGTCAGCTGCATAACATCAGCCTGCAGGAGAATCATTTCAAGCAAATCATCAATGCCCTGGCCGGTCTTGGCACTCACAGGCACCATGATGGTGTCGCCGCCCCAATCTTCGGCCACCAGGTTGTGACTGGTCAGTTCCTGCTTAACACGGGTGGGGTCAGCCTGAGGCTTGTCCATCTTGTTGATGGCGACAATCACCGGAACTTCGGCTGCCTTTGCGTGGTTGATGGCTTCAATGGTCTGGGGCATAACGCCGTCATCGGCCGCCACAACCAGCACGGCAATGTCGGTGGACTGAGCGCCGCGCATACGCATGGATGTAAAGGCTTCGTGACCGGGCGTGTCAAGGAAAGTGATTTTACGCTTTCCAAGCTGCACGGAATAAGCACCGATGTGCTGGGTAATGCCGCCGGCTTCGGTGGTGGTTACGTGGGCGCGGCGAATATAGTCCAGAAGGCTTGTCTTGCCGTGGTCAACGTGACCCATGATGGTAATGACCGGCGGGCGCGCGACCAGGTCTTCTTCGGCATCTTCCTCATAAAAGTCCTGGAGGGTTTCTTCCGCGGTCTTTTCAAGCTTGAGTTCAAGGGTAATGTCGTATTCTTCGGTGACCAGAGAAGCGGTGTCATAATCAAGCTCCTGGTTAATGTTGGCAACAATGCCAAGCAAGAAGAGCTTTTTGAGAATATCCGCAGCTGGTTTTCCGATACGCTCGGACAAGTCCTTAACGGTAATGGTGTCTGCCGTCATGACAGCATTTTCGATTACGATAGGCGCGATGACCTTCTTGGGTGCCGCGGGCTTTTTGCCTCTTCTGCCGCGACCGCGGGCATTATCGCCATCGTAGGCGCCATAAGTACGCCCGCGGGCATTCTGGCGCTTATTTCTTGAAACACGCTCGGGAGCCTGGGTGCGGTTGTGGCTTTTTCTGTTGGGATCGTAAGTCCTTTGCTCTTTCTGGATTAGGATGAGCAAATCGTCGGCCTGCGGCCTTGCGGTACGCTGACGGCTGCCCTGCGCGCGTCCGCCCTGGCCCCTGACGGTCTCCGGGGCATCCTTGTCCGGATAGGGTGTACGGCCACCCGGTTGATATCCGGGGCGCTGACCGCCGGGACGCTGGCCTTGCGCGCGGTCAGTCCGTTCACCATAGGCAGGACGAGTACCTCCCCGCTGCTGAGCGGGTTGACGTCCGGTCCCTGGGGCACGGTCGGTGCGCTGTGTTTCGGTACGCTGCTGATAAGGACGGCGCTCGCTCGTATGGGAATCGGAGCGGGGAGCCGGTCTTGCGGGCTGCTGGGCACGAGGTTGTGGGCGCTCTGCCGGCGCTTTTGCGCGGGCGGGAGCAGCCGGCTGTGCCTTCTTTTCTTCGGGCCTTGCCTTTTCTTGGGGCGCAGGCTTTGGAGCTTCCGGCTTTGCAGCCACTGCAACGGGCTGTTCTTGCTCGGGCTTGGTGGCCACTTTTTCTTGTACCTTCACCTGGGGGGCTGTCTTGGGCTCATCATCATCCGGCATGGTCCACGCCTTGGTATGGTTGCGCATTAGCTCCTGCTTTTCTTCCGCCTTCTGCTGGCGGCGCGCCTCCTCTGCCTCGCGTGTGAAGCGAGCCTCATCGCGCCTGAGCATCCGCATCAATTCATCCGCCTGCCTACGCAGACGTTCGGTCTCCTGCGCTAATTCATCCGCTCGCTTATTCAGCTGCTTGGAGATATTGGCCTTTTTTACTTGAGTCATTCGAAATCATTACCCCCCTAAAGGTTCGTTATTGTCGTTGAGAGCCATCTGAATGGCCCGAGTCAATGTTCCCTTTGCTAAGGAAACAACGAGTAAATTGTCCATGCCCAGCGCCTTTGACAAGACATTTTTAGGCAGCTCATGCAAGTTTACTCCGTAGGTGTTGCAGGTGTCGTTCATACGCTTTTGAGCATTTTTTCCTGCCGATTCATCGATAAAAGCAAGAATCGCTTGCCCCCTGCGAAGGGCGTCCACTGCTTGATTGAGACCGGGATGCACAAGCCCCTGCCTGCGCGCTAAGCCTAAAAGGCCGTGAAGTTTAATGAGGTTCATCCGTTCCCTGCCTTTGTTTAATCTGAGAACGCATGAGTTCATACGCCTCCTGGCTCACTTCGGAATTGAGCGCCCTTGCGAGTTGACGCTGTTTGATGGCCTTGTCCAGGCACCTTTCATCCTGACAGACATAAGCGCCCCGGCCGGACTTTTTACCCGTCAAATCAAAAAGAGTTTCACCCTCGGGCGTATGCACAACACGAAGCAGTTCTTTTTTGGGCTTCATGGTTCTGCAACCGACACACATACGCATGGGTACTTTTCTCTGTTGCATTCTGCTCCCTTACAAGTCCAGGTCCTGGCCTGCGTCAAAAACATCCAAGTCGTATTCGGACAAATCATAGTCAAGGTCCACTTCATCAAGCGGGATATCTTCGATCAGGATGCCTTGCTGCTCCATCTCCTCCTGCATCTGGGTTTCGGACTTGATGTCAATCTTCCAACCCGTCAGCTTGGCGACTAAGCGGGCGTTCTGTCCTTCTTTACCGATAGCAAGCGACAACTGAGCATCCGGAACAACTACTCGGCAGATTTTTTCCGCCTCGGTGATAAACACGCTGGTTACATGCGCTGGATTTAAGGCATTGGCTACAAATTCGGCAGGATCCGGAGACCACTTGATAATATCGACCTTCTCATTTTTTAGTTCAGCCACAATCTTTTCCACACGGTTTCCGCGCAGCCCGACACAGGCGCCTACCGGATCAATGAGGGGATCACCGGAGTAAACAGCAATTTTGGTGCGGCTTCCCGCTTCACGGGCAATGGACTTGATAATAACCGAGCCCATGGCGATTTCCGGCACTTCCATTTCAAACAGGCGCTTAACAAGGCCGGGATGAATGCGGCTGACATGGACCTGAGGGCCTCTGGAACCATCACCGCGTCCGCCAAAGACTTTAAGCACATAGACCTTGATATGGTCGTCCACATGGTATTCTTCGCCGGGCATAAATTCGGCAGCTTCCATGACACCTTCAGAGCGCCCCAAGTCTAAATACACAGCCTTGGGTTCGATACGCTGGACAATAGCGGTCATGATTTCCTGCTCTTTATCGATGTATTCTTCATACACCTTGCCCCTTTCAGCTTCGCGGATACGCTGCAAAAGCATTTGCTTTGCTGTTTGGGCAGCTACACGGTCAAAGTCCTTGGGTGTAACATTTACATCAACAATGTCGTTTAACTGCAGCGTCGGGTTGATCAGCTTTGCTTCCGCAAGGGTAATCTGCATGTCTTCGTTTTCGACCTCTTCAACAATGGTCTTTTTGGCATATACCTGCACCCCTTCTTTACGGCTTAAAACCACCGTCAGGGTTTGCTGGGAAGGGTTGCCTACACGACCGTTTTTGCGGTAAGCAGCTTTGATGGCTTCCTCAATAGTATGTATGAGGCTGTCTTTATCAATATCCTTTTCCCGCGCAAGCAGCTCAATGGCATCAATAATATCTACTTTTTCACGCTTGGATGAAGTCATTCTCATCTATCTCCGTTTCCTGTATTTGTAGTTCCTGATCATCGTCAAGATTGTCTAAGTCAATGGTGCGCCGACACATGGCCGTCTCTTTCAGAGAAAAAATCTCTTCCTTGTCGCCGATTGTAAGGTGGTAACCCTGCTGGTCAAAGCCAGTAAGCGTTCCATGAAAGACCTTTTGACCCTCTCGTTTTTTATAGAGTTTGATTTCTACCGGATGACCGAAAGCCCTTTGCGCATCCCGCAAGTTTTTGATAGGTCGGTCGATGCCGGGCGAACATACCTCTAAAAAATCATAGTCCACATGTTCAACCAGAGTTTGAAAAGCCATGTGAAACCTCTCACAGTCGTCCAGCCCGATGCCGCCCTCTTTATCAATGTAGGCACGCAGGTAAAGGCCAGGCGCTTCCTTTTCAAAGGCGACATCTACCAGCTCATAGCCCTGCTTTTGGGCCAGGTCGTTGGCTTTTTTAAAAATCGCATCAATGTTTTTGCTCTTCATTGGTTTCCTTCATAAAAAAATGAGTACCTATACGCACAACAAAGAAGCGCTCTTACGCGCTCCCCTCATCGTGCGTTGCACCCACCCTCGACAGTTCCCTCAACTTTCAGTAGAAAATCACAGAAGTAGTATACCACAGCAGAAAAAAAAGGACAAGCATATACAACAAAAGCTTGCTTTATATACCGAAAAAGCAGGCAGCCTTTGGATGACTGCCCGTTAAAAAATAGATGATATTATTTCCTGCTGTAGGAAAGGGTTAACTTCACTCTGCTTGCAACCGCCAAGCTGATAGCATGGTGAATAACCTCTCCATTCTCATCTAAAACGCTTTTTTCAAAGAAAATGAGCAGGAATACACCCAAAGACATCCGAAAGTTTACAGCG
>CAYFTJ010000010.1:0-41716 GCA_964346155.1 uncultured Oscillospiraceae bacterium | reverse complement strand
GTGTCCGTTACCATGGTCATACGGGGTGTAAAGTAATTCTCACAAGTTTCATTGCTCCTAAACTACCTGCCATCCATCACAACAAAAAAAGATATAGGAGGTCGCATATGCAAGAGTATCAAGTTCCCAAGAAACGCATTCTTCAAACCCTCACCCTTATCTGGCTGGCTTAGTTCATAGGAAACCTCTGCGCCAATGCGCTTTTTTATCTTGGCGCGGATTTTAAAGCACAATTACCAAATGACCTTCAATCTGTCACTTATCACTGGGGCACGCTCATCTATTACATAACTGTTTCCGTTGTGGGCATTGCGTCAAGCCACTACTATATCAAAAGCTGGAAGCTGCCGACCGATTTGATGCCCCGAGAAATTACGCCTCGCTTTGTCATTCAAAGTCTCGTTTTGCTTATTCTGTTCATCGGTTTAGGAATCATGGCTATTCATCGGATATTTTTGGAATGAATCCTACAGCAACGTGCACCGGACTTTAAAAGTCCTTGCTGATGAAAAACTCATCCGTAAAATGCCGGAAAAAGGAAGCAGGAACAAGATTATCTACCAAATTACCAACGAGGGAAAAGAGGCTTTGTCGCAGTGGCTGTCAAACCACGAACACACGACCATTTACAGGGATGAACTGATGCTCAAAGTATTTGTGAGCAAAAAAGAAGACTATCCCGCGATTTTGGAAGACTTAAAAAATGTTCTTGATGAATCGATCGCTATGCAGCAGGTTTATGCTGAAATCAAACAATCAATCGCCGACAAACCAGATAATCTATCATACGACCTCACCATTGACTATGGCATTATGTACAACGAGTTCACCATCGCGTGGCTTAAAAAAGCAATTCAAAGAATCGAGAAAATATTATGAAAAAAGTAACAACAAATTTTGCTATCACGCTTTCCATTGTAGGAGCCATGACAGCAGCCATTCTCTACCTGATGCAAAACTCAATTTTCACCGTTCAATTTTTCGCCACCAACTACCTCAACAAAACCATGTCCTATCAGACAACCACTCTCATTTTGAGCCTCATCATCGTTTTTGTCACTGCGCTTCAAACCCAGTTTCAATCCCTTAAGCTTTTGAGCATTAAAAATATTGATGGCGAAGTCCTTCCCGAACCGTGGATTGGCATTACAAAAAACAACAAGGATACCTGGAAAAAGGGTGGATTAAATTTAACCATTATCATCTCGATCGTGACGGCCATCACCATCTATTTTCAAGTGATTCAAAGAGGGATTATTCAAAGTCTCACGCCGGGCATCTTTTTGTTGATTGTACTCTTTGCCCTCAACAACAGCTTTGTCGAAGAGGTCACCTACCGCCATACCTTTACAAGCATCGTGGAATATCACGGCCTAAACCCGTATATCTCTAAAGCCTTATCCGCCCTGATTTTCGGAGGCTTTCACTACTTTGGCACACCCGGCAAAATCCCTGGCGTGCTGCTGGCGGGTTTCTCGGCTGGCTCCTATCCAAAAGCATTCATGAAACCAAGGGTTTCTTTTGGGCCTGGCTGATTCATTTTGTGCAAGACATTATCATCATGTCGGCCTTATTCCTCACTTCAAATTAAAAAACACATCCTGTTTTGGCGTATATAGACATTCATCATTCATATACATCACTCCCGCCTGTTGATTGTTTCCAATCTACAGGCAAACTTTTTTGAAAAAATCTTTCTTTTTGTTCGTGTTTTGTGGTATACTGTCATGGACATTTAAGGAGGAAGAAATGAGCGAAAAAGTAAAGCGCACCGAGCGTATTGCCGCCATTACCCGCATTTTGAGCCGTAATCCCGGCAAGTTATTTACCCTGTCCGATTTTGCCCAGATGTTCGGGGCGGCCAAATCTTCCATGAGTGAAGATATTTCCATGATTGAAAGCGCCATCAGAAAGTACAACCTTGGCACCTTGGAAACGCTTACAGGCGCCGCTGGCGGCGTTCGGATGCGCAACTACTCAATAGGCCTTGATAATTACCAGGAAGTGGAAAAAGTAGCGCAGCTGCTCAGAGACCCTGAGCGGGTGCTCCCCGGCAATTATTTATACTGGTCGGATATCCTGAGCGACCCGCAGATGATGCGCCAGATGGGCGCCATTTTGGCAAGTCAGTTTGAAGAAGATAAGCCCGATGCCGTGGTGACCATGGAAACCAAAGGCATTCCTTTAGCTTTGATGACGGCTGACGCCTTATCGGTTCCCCTGATTATCGCCCGCAGAAACAGTAAAGTGTATGAGGGCTCTGCCGTTAACATCAACTACCTTACCAGCAGCGGCCGCATTGAAACCATGGCGCTTGCCCGCCGTTCCTTAAAGCCACGCCAAAAAATATTGATTGTTGACGATTTCTCGCGGGCTGGCGGCACCATCGGCGGCATGATTTCTTTGATGGCCGAATTTGAATGTCCCGTTGTTGGCATCGGCGTAATGATAGCCCAAGAGAATACCGACAGGAATAACTTCGCCAATTATCGCAGCCTGCTTAACTACTCAGGTACCGTCAACGGTATTCCCATGGTAGAGCCCGCTGGCTGGCTTCGCCCCGGGGGCAAATAAATGAAGCTGATTATCGGCCTTGGCAACCCCGGTACTAAATACCAAAACACCAGGCATAATGTAGGCTTTGAAGTGATTGACCGCTTGGGCGATAAGCTGGGTATGCAACAAGCCAAAACCCGCAAAAACGCCTATGTCAGCGAAGGCATATACAAGGGTGAGCGTCTTGTGCTCTGTAAGCCTCTCACCTATATGAACCTGTCGGGCGAAGCAGTGAGAGATTTATGTCATTGGTACAAGGTGGAACCTGAAGATGTGCTCATCATTTCCGACGATATCGACCTGCCCGTGGGTACCATTCGCTTGCGCCCCCATGGCGGCGCTGGCACGCACAACGGCTGGCGCTCCATTATCCAAGAAACAGGCACCAACCGCTTTCCGCGCATTCGAATCGGCGTGGGCGCCCCGCCTCCCGAGTGGGATTTAGCCAACTGGGTGCTTGCAGGCTTCAATTCGCAGGAAGAGCGTAAAAGCATGGATGAAGCCTTAGGCCGAGCCCGTGACGCCGCCCTTGAATTTTTACACTCCGGCATTGAAAAAGCCATGAACTTATATAACCAAAACAATGAACCGACTGCCCAAACAGATTCAACAGCATAAAAGCTACCGGCAAGCTTTATCGCTTGAGCGCCGCCAGTCCCTTGTCCTCTATGGCATGACGGTGCCCCAGCGTGCTTTTTTTGTTGCCGCCCTGGCAAATGAAAAGGCGCCGCTTGTTTATGTCGTTCAAAACCACAAGCAGGCAAGAGAAATGAACGCGCTTGTCAACGCACTATTGCCCGGCAGCTGCTGCTACATGCCGCCAAAGGAATTGCTGTTTTCAAGCAGAGCCGTCAGCCCTGAAAATAAGTTTGAAAGAATCAACGCCCTTGAAAGCCTCCGTTCACAAAGAACCAAGATCCTCATTATCTGCCCTGAAACGCTGATGGAGTATTTCCCGCCCGCCCATGGGAAGCTTTCCTTTGACGTATCCGTGGGTGAAACCATCGAGCCGCAAGGCATGCTGAACAGGCTCATTGCCCTTGGTTATGAACGGGTGGACATGGTGGAAGGCCGGGGGCAGTGCGCCCTTCGCGGGGATATTTTAGATATCTTTCCGCCCAACTTACCTAACCCCGTGCGCCTTGATTTCTTTGACAGGGAAATCGACGCCATACGTTCTTTTGATGTTGTGTCGCAAAGAAGCGATGAAAGATTGTCTGCGCTCACAGTGATTGCGGCAAGGGAATATCTGTTGTCCGAAAACGAGCGCATCGCCGCAGCCGATGCCATGGAAGCCCTGCTGTCTGTAGCTATTGACAAGCGCTCTTCAGGCGGTGAAGACATTGAGGGACTACTGCGCCTGAAAGAAAAAAGCGAGGAGCTGCGGGAGCGCGGCACTTTTTCCGGCTTTTCCCTGTTTGCGCCGATATTATCAGGGAACTACAAGCCGCTGCTTGAGACCATCCCTTTTTCAAAAGTGATTATCGATACGCCCAACAACCTACAAGAAAAGCTTGATGATAAAAAGCAAACTTATTTAGCTGACTTATCAAACAGCCTGATGTCGGGCGAAGCCATCCAGGAGCAGGAGGGAGTTCTTATTTCGCCGGCAGAGGTAATGGATTCCCTGAAAAATGAAGCCGTTATTTTAGTGCAGGATATTTTGCGGGGTACCTTGAATTTAAAGCCTGCCGGTGTTATTGATTGCCAGGGAAAAAGCGTGAGCCAGTACGCAAGCCGCTTCCAAAAGCTTCGGGAAGATATTGAAAGTTACCATAACGAAGGCTTTGTGGTCCGCCTGTTTTCGGAAAGCCAGTCAAGGTGTGAGCACATCCAGCGCTCACTTGAAAGCCTGCGCTTAGTCATAGATACCACCGAACATTGGGACGACCTATCAAGGCCGGTGATTGTGCAGAAAACTTACCCGTACGGTTTCCTCTGGGAAGACGCCAAAATCCTTCTGCTGGGAGAAAGCGACCTGTTCGGCCATTCCCTGCGCTCGGCCAGGAAAAAAACTACAGCCGGCGCCCGCCTTGAAAGCTTTGTCGATTTAAAGCCCGGCGACTATGTGGTGCACGAAGCCCACGGCATCGGCCAATATCAGGGAACGACGCGCATTCAAAGCGAAGGCACCTGGCGGGATTATCTGCTGATTCTTTACAAAGGCAGCGACAAACTCTATGTGCCCGTTGACCAGTTTGACAGGGTGCAAAAGTACATCGGCTCCATGGATTCCCCGCCGCCTCTTAACGACCTGTCGGGAAGCGCCTGGCAAAGGCAAAAAAACAGGGTGCGCGCTTCCGTTAAGCAGCTTGCCTTTAACTTGGTTGATTTATACGCCAAGCGCCAAGCCGCCCCCGGCTATGCTTACCAGCACCCCGGCATTTTTGAAAACGAGTTTGCAGACCGCTTTGAATATGAACTGACCGACGATCAGCAGCGCGCCATCGCCGAAGTTTTGCACGACATGGAAAAGCCCGTCAACATGGACAGGCTGCTTTGCGGCGATGTGGGCTATGGCAAAACCGAAGTCGCCATGCGGGCGGCTTTCCGTGCCATCATGGGCGGAAAGCAGGTGGCTGTTCTTGCGCCCACTACCATTTTAGTCAAACAGCATGAAAAAACCTTCCGTGAACGCTTCAAGGATTCCCCGGTAGAAATCGCGTCCGTCAGCCGCTTTAACACAGCCAGAGAAACACGGGAAATCCTTTCCAGGCTGCGGGATAAAAAAGTCGATATCCTTATCGGTACCCACAGGCTTCTCTCAAAAGACGTGGTGTTTAATGATTTGGGTTTACTGATTATCGATGAAGAGCAGCGGTTCGGCGTTGCGCACAAGGAGAAAATCCAGTCCATGAAACAGACCGTGGACGTGCTCACCCTGTCCGCGACGCCCATTCCCCGCACCCTCAACATGAGCATGGTGGGCGTTCGGGATATGAGCCTCCTTGAAACGCCGCCCGAAAACAGACTGCCTATCCAAACCTATGTCATGGATTACAGCGACGCCATTGTGCGGGGCGCCATTACAAGGGAACTAAATCGAGACGGACAGGTTTTTTTCCTGTATAATAGGGTGCAGAACATCGAAAAGTTCGCTACGCATCTTGCGACCTTGCTGCCCGATACCAAAATAGGCATTGCCCACGGGCAAATGAGCACGGCCGCCCTTGAAGATGTGATGAGCGACTTTTACCAGCAAAAGCTGGATGTTTTGGTGTGCTCCACCATCATCGAAAATGGGCTGGACGTGCCCTCGGCCAACACCCTGATGGTATATGATGCCGACAGGTTCGGCCTGAGCCAACTGTACCAGCTAAGGGGGCGCGTGGGGCGTTCGTGGCAGTCGGCCTACGCTTACTTTTTTGTGCGCCCCGACAAGGTCTTGTCAGAGGACGCGCAAAAGCGCCTGGCCGCCATTCAGGAATTCACCGAGTTTGGCGCCGGTTTCCGCATCGCCATGCGCGACCTTGAAATCAGGGGCGCGGGCAATATGTTTGGCCCCGAGCAATCAGGCCAGATTGCCTCCGTCGGCTACGATATGTACTGGAAGCTGATTGAAGAAGCCATCCGGGAAGCCCAAGGCGACACGCAGGCCATACAAGTGGAAAAGGACACCCGTGTGGAGCTGCCCGTGGACGCTTTCCTCCCCGAAAGCTATGTGTCCGGCGACAAGCAGCGCATTGAAGTGTACAAACGCATCGCGTCGGTTAAGTCCAGAAAAGACCTGGACGAACTCATCAGCGACCTGGTAGACCGCTTCGGCGAGCCGCCCGAGCCTGTTGTGAGCCTGTCGCATGTCAGCTATCTCAAGCACCTTGCCTCCACCATCGGCAGCGACCTTGTAAGTCTTGGCGGCGGGTATTTAAGCGCAAGGCTCAACGAAAGCTATGTGCAAAGCCCCGAAAAGCTGGTGCACGCCCTGTCTGTTGACAGGCGGCTCTCCCTTTCCCCCGGCCGCAGCACCACTTTAAAACTAAAACTAAAGCAAGATAACGCAAAAGGCGCGCTCAAAGAAGGTATTCAAGCGTATGAGAAACTCATCAGCGCCATGCAAATATAGATCATTTATTTTAGGAGGACATTATGCATCGAGTATATTCTCAGTTTAAGTTAGAGGGCAACCCCCTCAGCTGCGCCCGCTACGGTTCGGGGCATATTAATCAAACCTATCTGTTGGTGACCGACCAGCCCCACCTGTACATCCTGCAAAGGCTTAGCCAGGTCGTATTTAAAGAGCCGGATAAATTGATGAGCAACTTGATTCGGGTGACCGACCACTTACGCCGCCAGGGGCTTGATGAAAGGCATGTGCTTACCCTGGTAGAAACAGTAGACGACAAGCCCTACCTAGTCGATGAAGAAGGCGCCTACTGGCGGCTGTATGAGTTTGTCACCCGCAGCCTCTGCCTTGACAAGCCCGAAACGCCTGACGATTTTTACCAGAGCGCCAAAGCTTTCGGCCAGTTCCAAAACCAGCTGAACGACTTTGATGCGAAAACCCTATACGAAACCATCCCCCACTTCCACGACACGCCCGAGCGTTACAATCAGCTGAAAAGAGCGATTGAAGAAAACAGATCGGGTCGCTTACACTTGGCTAAGGCGGAAATCGAGCACTACCTGAGTTTTAAAAGCGGAGCGGGTGAATTAATGAACCTGTATCGGGAAGGCAAGCTGCCCCTTCGGGTCACCCATAACGATACCAAGCTGAACAACGTCATGCTGGATTCTGTCACCCGCACCCCGCTGTGCGTTATCGACCTGGATACCGTCATGCCCGGCTTTGCGGCCAACGACTTTGGCGATTCCATCCGCTTTGGCGCGAACACCGCCGCCGAAGATGAAAAGGATGTGAGCAAGGTGTCTTTGTCCCTGCCGCTTTATAACATTTACGCCAAGGGCTTCCTTGAAACCTGCGGGGATAGGCTAACAGACGTTGAGCGCCTGAGCCTGCCCACGGGCGCGCGGCTTATGACCTTAGAGTGCGGCGTTCGTTTCCTGGCCGACTACCTAAACGGCGATGTTTACTTCCGCACCGCCTATCCGGAGCATAACCTGGTGCGCTGCCGCACGCAGATTGCCCTAGTTGAGGATATGGACAGAAAGTGGAACGACATGCTGAAGGCCGTCAAATAAAGCATGGCCAAAAAACACCGCACCAGCCTTATCGGGGCCTTAATGGCCAAACTGCCCCGCAACTTGCCGCTGCTCTACCCCCTCTATTTTGCCACCCTTTTACAAACGGTCAGGGACAATATTTACCACCCTCAGCTTCCCGAAGGGCTGCACGGCTTTACCATCGCTTACGCATCGGACATCCATTACGGGCCGATGTTTTCAAAAGAAAGGGCGGTAGACCTTGTACACAAGCTCAACGCCTTCAAAGCAAATGTCATCCTCCTTGGGGGCGACTATGGCGAAATCACCCGGGAATCCATCGCCTTTTGGCAGGACATTCCTCCGCTTCAAGCTAAAAACAGCGTGATTGCCGTAATAGGTAACCACGATCTGGAAGGAAGCGAGCAGGAGATTGAAGATTTAATCAAGCTCATGCGGCAAAAAGGCGCTGTCGTTTTAAGAAACAGCGCCCACGTGCTTGATATCCACGGAGTTAAGCTTTGTTTTGCTGCCACTGATGACAGTCGTGAAGGAAATCCCGACTTAAAGCTCTTTGATAAGATACCCGATAGCGACTTTACCATCTTTTGCCCACATTCGCCCGACATTCTGCCCGAATTAGAGTTGAATCAAAACGGCAGCTATCCTTTTTCCCTTGCCATTTGCGGGCACACCCACGGCGGGCAGGTTGCCCTTTTGGGCCGCACCATCATTTCTTCCAGCAAGTATCGGGACAGGTACCGCACCGGCCACATCATGGAAAACAAAACGCCCATCCTGGTGTCAAACGGCGTGGGTACTTCCGATATGCCGGTCAGACTGGGCGCTATTGCGCAAATCCACAATATTACTTTGCTCAAATCTCCTACTTGTGTTTAACACGGAGGGCAGGCTGGGCATTTGTACTTAAAGGGGCATGGTCCCCTTTTTTTAAGCCCAAGAATCCTGCTGCCGCGATCATGGCTGCATTATCGCCGCAGAGTGATAAGTCTGGCAGGTAAAATTCGATATTCCGTTTGTCGCATTCTTCCCGCATGCGCTGTCGCAAGAGGGAGTTGGCCGATACGCCGCCTGCAAGCAGTATCTTTTTTGCCCCTAAGTCCTCGGCTGCCAGCATGGCCTTTTCCACTAGCATCTCAACTACCGTCTTGCGGAAGGAGGCAGCCATATCCGCCCGGTTGTAGGGCTCTTTTTTTTGCTCTTTGTTGTGCAGGGCGTTAATAAAGGCTGTCTTTAGGCCGGAAAAGCTGTAGTCATACCTCCCTTGCAGTTTGGGCTTGGGAAGGGGCAAAGCATCGGGATCACCTTCATCGGCCAGTTTATCAAGCCTGGGACCTCCGGGATAAGGCAGGTCCAGCACACGGGCAGCCTTGTCAAAGGCTTCGCCGGCGGCATCATCCTGGGTGCAGCCGATTAAGGTGTACTCCCCCTGACTATCTGCCGAAAAAATATGGCTGTGCCCGCCGCTTGCGACCAGGCATAAAAAGGGCGGATTCAATTCGGGGTACGTTAAGTAGTTAGCGCAAATATGCCCTTCAATGTGGTTAACTGCAATCAGCGGGCAGCCAAGCGATAGGGAAAGCGCCTTGGCGTAAGATACCCCCACAAGCAGCGCCCCCACCAGCCCCGGCCCCTGGGTCACGGCGATGGCATCCAGGTCATGGAAATCACAGCCCGCCTTTTGAAGCGCTTGCCTTACAACCAAATCGATTTTTTCCACATGCGCTCTGCCCGCGATTTCAGGCACCACGCCCCCATACACTTCGTGCAGGGGAATCTGCGAATAGACGATGTTGGAGCGGATAATTCTGCCGTTTTCCACCACCGCCGCCGCTGTTTCGTCGCAGCTGGTTTCAATGCCCAAGACCAACACGGGCTTTTTGTTATCTTTCACTTGATTTTCCATTTGATTTCCTAAAAAAGCAATAGCTGATGCCGCCAATATAGGCGCACAGCCACAGAAGATAAATACTGGCAATGACCTTACTTACCCAGGCAAAAAAAGGAAGAGGCATCAGGCCGATGATGATATCTTGCGCAGGATCAAGCACCCACAGGTCATTGCGAAAAAACACCAGGTGAAAGACGGTAAACAGCCTGTCAAAGCCAAAAAGCAAACCAGCCACCCCAAAGGCTAAAATCATGCCCGCAAAAGCCAAAGCGCCCCATAGCATATTTTTGTAAGCAAGGCGCGGATGCTTGCACCTGATTAAATAAACAAACAGTGCAAGCGGCAGCAAAAGGCCAATCAAAAGAAGCCTTCGCCCGATAATGACCAGCCCTTTGACATCAGCCATGTGCAGACTTTCTTGTTGGCTATATTCTAAATCGCAGGAAGAAAGCGACTGGCTCCTCCCCGACAGGTACCTTGCTACATCCTTCGCGACTTTAGCGTAGTCTTCCCGTTCTATCAGCGGCGAATCTCCATAAATGTAAAACCCCCGCTTTAAAAAACTCTCGCTTGTCGATATTTGCGCCGTGATGCCAAAAAGAACCAGCACACAGCAGAGGAAAGAAAGCGCCGCTACATAAAAGCGCCTTGTCACTGCATTTTCAGATAGGCGATGGTAAAGGCATCTAAGTTCCCGTCCATCACATCGTCGATGTTGCCGCTTTCTTCGCCCGTTCGGTGGTCTTTGACCATCGTGTAAGGCTGGAACACGTACGACCTAATCTGGCTGCCCCACTCAATCTTTTTCATTTCGCCTTTGATGTCGGCCATCTCTTCCTCACGCTCCCGCTCACGCAGTTCAAGCAGGCGTGCCCTTAGCATCTTAAGGCAGGTTTCGCGGTTTTGAATCTGGCTGCGCTCGTTCTGGCAGGAAACCACAATGCCTGTGGGCATATGGGTCATGCGCACGGCAGAGTCGGTCATGTTCACGTGCTGGCCGCCCGCGCCCGATGAGCGGTAGGTGTCCACACGCACTTCTTCCATGTTGATGGTAATATCCCCGTCGTTTTCGATAACAGGGGCCACATCCACCGAGGAAAAGGAAGTATGGCGGCGGGCGTTTGAGTCAAAGGGGCTGATGCGAACCAGCCTGTGTACCCCGCGCTCGCTTCTTAAATAGCCATAGGCGTTTTCGCCGCTCACTTCAAAGGTCACAGACTTGATGCCCGCTTCGTCGCCGTCAAGTAGGTCAAGCAATTTCACCTTGAAGCCCTTGCGCTCGGCATACCTTGTATACATGCGGTAGAGCATGCTCGTCCAGTCCTGCGCTTCGGTACCGCCGGCGCCGGCGTGCAGGGAAATAATCACATCCGAATCGTCATAATCGCCTTGCATCAAGGTTTCAACGGATAGCTCATCCACCTTTTTGGTAAGCTCCTCCAGCATGCGCACAGCCTCGTCGCAAGATTCCTGGTCGCTCATTTCGTCGGCCAACTCAATCAAGGCTTCCACATCGTCGCACATGGTTTGCAAATCGTTAAAGTGGTTGATTTTATTTTCAAGCTGGGAAATGCGGCGGTTGACTTCCGTGGACCTTTTTAAATCGTCCCAAAAGCCGGGAAAGCCCATTTCTTCCCGAAGCTCGACAAGCTCCTTTTCCACAAGGTCCAGGTGCATGCCCTCGCCCGTTTCTTTGAGCATTTCCCGCTGCTCTTTCAAGCCGTCTTTACATTGTTCTAAAATAACGATCATATTTTCTCCAGTTTAATTCAAAGGTTGGGTTACATCATACAGCTCATCAAGGGGGCGAAAGTCTGTTTGAATTGGCAGCCGTTCCACAATATACTGGCCGCTGCGCCAGAAGGTGCGAAGCCCGTAGGCTTCAATACCATGATAGCTTGCGTCACTCACAAGCACCCGGTAGGTATCGTCAATCACTTCAAGAGCGGCGCAGTTGCTCATTTGGATGGCGACGATGTCCTTTCCTTTCAGTTGCTCTTTAACATCTTCCTGCCTGCCTTTTTCGTCGCAATGCGGCACAAACATGCCTTGCAAAAAACCCAGGCAGTCCATAATAGTCAGGGGTTGGTCGTCGCCAAACTTAATTTTAAGAGAGTCCGTTGAACAGCTCTCAAACCAGCAGTTCGCCCCTGCGGATAGGCCGCACATGACTTTGCCTTGCTCCCAAGCGTTTTGGAGCGCTTTATGAAAGCCTGTTTCCTTCCACAAAGCAATCATATCCAGGGTGTTGCCGCCGCCCTCATAGATAATGTCCGCCCAATCAAGCAATTCATGAACCTTTTGTTGGTCGGTGAGTTCGTCACTCTTGAGGATACGGCAATTACATCCGTACCGCCCGCCATAAATATCCCGCATTGTTTCAAAATAGCCTTGTTGTCTTTCAAGGGGCTGGGCATGGGCAAGCATCAGAAAATTCGGCTGTTTCTTGCCCGTTAAACGGATAATCTCTTCATCCATCGGCGCCGTTTCATAGGGAAGGCGGCTGCCTTCATCAGTCATTCGGCCATTCTCTCCGCCGCCGATGGCTACAATTTTCCTATTCATCCTGTCCTCTCTTATGTATTCTTGCCGCAGCAGTGCTTGTACTTTTTGCCACTGCCGCAGGGGCAGGGGTCGTTGCGGCCAACTTTCTTGCCCACCCGAACGGGCTGCTGCGCCTTTTCCTGCACTGGCTCGGCGGCGCCCCTGGTGGATGTAATCTTAGCAACGCTCCGTCTTTCCTGCGGGGCGTTGATTCTGGCCTGGCACAGCATGCGGATGGTATCTTCCTGAATCAGGCGCACCATCTCGTCAAACATGTCGTAAGATTCCATCTGGTATTCATGCACGGGGTCGCGCTGGGCGTAGGCCCTGAGGCCGATGCCGTCGCGCAATTGATCCATGGCGTCGATGTGGTCCATCCACCTAAGGTCCACCGAGCGAAGGAGCACCGTCCGTTCAAGCTCCCGCATATCAATGCCGGCCTGAGTAATGCCCGCCTCACGCTTGTCGTAGAACCTGACCGATTCTTTTTTCAAAAACTCGGTAAAGCCCGCCTGATCAAAGTTCGCGATAGCATCTTTATTTACGGCAATGGTGCCTGCGGGAACGCTCAGGCGCTCCACATAGTCGGCAAGGCCTCTTAAGTCCCAATCGGCGTTTTCGCCCGCGCAGAAGCGCCCGACAGCTTCTTCAATCAGCTTATCGCCCATGGTCACGATGGTGTCCCGCATGTTTTCGCCGTGCAAAACCTGCTTTCTTTCGCCGTAGATAATTTCGCGCTGCTTGTTCATCACGTCGTCGTATTTAAGCACATTTTTACGGATTTCGTAGTTGCGGCTTTCAATGCGCTTTTGGGCGTTTTCAATCTGCTTGGTAAGAAGGCCCGCGGCCAGCGGCTCTGAATCGTCCATGCCAAGGCGGCCTGCCATCGCCTGCATACGCTCGCCGCCAAACAGGCGCATGAGGTCGTCTTCCATGGAAATGAAAAACTGGGAGGAGCCAGGGTCGCCCTGACGGCCCGCGCGGCCACGCAGCTGATTGTCGATGCGCCTTGACTCGTGCCGCTCGGTACCGATAATGTGCAGGCCGCCCACGGCGATTACCTGCTCGTGTTCCTTGTCGGTTTCCTTGCGGTATTCATCACGCAGTTCAAGGTAGCGCTTGCGGGCTATTAACACTTCCTGATCGGTGGTTTCGTTTTTGGCGGTGGCTTTTTCAATCAGGGCATCGTCATAGTCTTCGTTTTGCATGGTAATGCGGGCAAGGTAGTCGGGGTTTCCGCCAAGGAGAATGTCCGTACCACGACCCGCCATGTTGGTGGCGATGGTTACTTGATTTAGTTTACCCGCCTGGGCCACGATGCTGGCTTCCCTTGCGTGGTGTTTGGCGTTTAGTACCTGGTGGCGGATGCCTTTTATTTCAAGCATGCGGCTGAGCATCTCGCTCACTTCCACCGAAATGGTACCCACCAAGAGGGGCTGCCCCGTCTTGTGGCGGCGCGCGATTTCCTCCACCACGGCCTGGTATTTGCCCTTTACGGTGCGGAACACCTGGTCGTTTAAGTCTTCACGAATCATGGGCATGTTGGTGGGAATCTGCACAACATCCAGGTTGTAAATGCCCTGAAACTCGGTCTCCTCGGTTTTGGCCGTACCCGTCATGCCGGAGAGCTTACCGTACATGCGGAAATAGTTCTGGAAGGTAATAGTGGCAAGGGTCTTGCTTTCTCTTGCGACCTTCACCCGCTCTTTTGCCTCAATGGCCTGGTGCAAGCCGTCGGAATAGCGGCGGCCAATCATCAAGCGGCCGGTGAATTCGTCTACAATCACCACCTCGCCGTTTTGCACCACATAGTCAATGTCCCGCTTCATCAGGGCATTGGCTTTTAAAGCCTGGTGGATGTGGTGGTTCAGCTCGTTGTTGGCAACATCGGCCAGGTTTTCCACCTTAAAGGCGGCTTCGGCCTTGGCGACGCCCTGCTCTGTTAACACGACGGACTTTTCTTTTTCCTCCACCGTGTAGTCCTCGTCCTTTTTGAGCCTTGCCACAAAGCGGTCGGCCTCGGTGTACATTTCGTTGGGCTTGTCGCCCTGGCCGGAAATAATTAAAGGGGTCCTCGCTTCGTCAATTAAGATGGAGTCCACCTCGTCCACAATCGCAAAGGCATGGCCACGCTGCACCAAATCTTCCTGTCGGATGACCATGTTGTCCCTTAAATAGTCAAAGCCCATTTCGTTGTTGGTGCCGTAGGTGATATCGGCAGCGTAGGCCGCGCGGCGCTGGGCGTTATCTAAATCGTGGATGATAACGCCCACCGACAGCCCAAGGAAGCGGAACAGCTTGCCCATATCCTCCCCCTGGAAGGAAGCAAGATAGTCGTTGACGGTCACGATATGCACGCCCTTGCCCGTTAAGGCATTGAGGTACGCGGGCAAACAGGCGGTCAGGGTTTTGCCTTCGCCCGTTTTCATTTCGGCGATGCGCCCCTGATGCAGGACGATGCCGCCCATCAGCTGCACCCTGAAGGGCCGAAGGCCCAGGGTGCGCCAAGCGGCTTCCCTGACGGTAGCGAAAGCTTCGGGCAGGATATCATCCAGCGTTTCGCCGTTTTGAAGGCGCTCTTTAAATTCTGGTGTCTTTGCTTGTAGCTCCTTGTCGGTTAGCTTTTTGTAGCTTTCCTCCAGAGCGTCAATAGAATCGGCGATCTTTTCAAGCGGCTTTAAGTCCTTGTCTTGAAAAAGTAGGTTTTTAATATGTCCAAACAGCCCCTTGGAGCCGCCTGCATTTGTTGCTTTTGTTTTGGTCATTGCTTTCTCCTTTTGGCATAACGCCAAGTTAAATTATACCATGCCATAGAGAAAAAGGGCAATCTTTGCAGGCTTTCGCTTTACATTTGGGTCAAAACAGGCTATTATTTTTTCGGAGGGTTGTTATGTATACACAAGAACACATTATTTCGCTTTCACAGCAAAAGAAAAAGCGGCAGCTCATATCAGGCGTAGTGCTTGCGGTGCCGCTTATTGTTTTGGTTGTTTCACTCTTTGCGCGCCTTGAGTGGCTCACGATTTTATCAAGCATTGTTTTCTTTGTTTTGCTTATCCTGTTATGGGATTTGTTTGTAGGTCCTGTCGCCCGTTACCTGCGCTTTGTAAAAGATGCGGTCACCGGCAGGGGCGTATCCACCCAGGGGCGGTTTAAAACCTGGGAAGAAGGGATTTCCAAACGAAAAGGCGTGAATTATCGCTCCTTCCTTATCAACGTCGGCGACATGGCCGAGGAAGAAGACGACCGCCTCTATTATTTTGACGCCAATCTCCCCGCCCCCGATTGGAAACACGGCGACAGCTTAACAGTTATCAGCAGTGAAAAGAACGTGGTGGAGTGGCAATCTGATTAAAGATTATCCAATAAGATTTAAAAGCATCTGCAAATAAACATAGTATGCTTTTTTCGTAAGAGCAGAGCGTGTAGTGACATTATTTTCTCTATACGGCACTATGATGTCACTTTGAAATAGAGCTAAGGATAGTATATGAATCTTGAAAAAGAAACAAAAACCCTTGAAAGCAAATAGTCACCAGCAACTATTGAAATGTAATTCGTGTTGATGAATTATCACAGAAAATACGCAAAATCGTTGATTCTTTAACTTCATCGTTGATTCTTCAATTTTATCGTTGATTCTTTGATGATATCTATATGTCGGTCAAAATGTCGGTCAGAAAGAGGTACCACATGCTAACACAAGCGCAGCAGCGAAAAGCGGCAAGGGACTTTGCCAAACGTTGGGAAGGCAAGGGCTATGAAAAGGGCGAATCAGCTTCCTTTTGGCTATCGTTACTTAGCGAGGTGTACGGGGTGGAAAAGCCCGCCGAGTACATCCGCTTTGAAGAGCAGGTGAAGCTGGACAACACCAGCTTTATCGATGCCCACATCCCTGCCACCCATGTTTTGATTGAGCAAAAATCCATCGACAAGGACTTGAAAAAGGCCATCAAGCAGTCGGATGGTTCCCTCCTTTCCCCCTTTCAGCAGGCCAAGCGCTACTCCATTGAATTGCCCTATTCCGAGCGCCCCCGCTGGATTGTGCTTTCAAACTTCGCCGAGTTTCACATATTCGATATGGAAAAGCCCGGCGGCGAGCCGGAAATTGTGTACCTAAAAGACTTGGAAGAAGACTACTACCGCCTGAACTTCCTTGTCAACCAGCAAGACCACTCCATTCAAAAGGCAACGGAAGTCTCCATCAAGGCCGGTGAACTGGTGGGCAAATTGTATGATGCCCTCTTAAAACAGTACCACAACCCCCAGGACGAAAAAACCTTAAAAGACCTAAACATCCTTTGCGTGCGCCTGGTCTTCTGTTTTTACGCCGAAGACGCGGGCCTCTTTGGCCGCCGCCATATGTTCCACGACTATATGGTCCAGTTTAGAAATTCGCCCGTCAGCTTCAGAAACGCCCTGTTAAAGCTGTTTCAAATCCTCGACCGGGAAGAACACGAGCGGGATCCTTACGACTCCGAAGACCTGCTTGCCTTCCCCTATGTAAACGGCGGCCTTTTTGAAAAAGAAGATGTGGTCATCCCCCGGATGAACGAAGAAATCATCGACATTATTTTAGAAAAAGCCTCCGCCGGCTTTGACTGGGCCAACATCAGCCCCACGGTCTTTGGCGGCGTGTTTGAAAGCACCTTAAACCCCGAAACAAGGCGGTCGGGCGGCATGCACTATACGTCCATCGAAAACATCCATAAGGTCACAGACCCCCTTTTTATGGACGATTTGCGGGAAGAGTTCAAAGAAATCAAGGCCCTCAAAACCCTTGCCGCCAAAAAGCGCCGCCTTGAAGACCTGCAAGACAAGATGGCCTCTTTAACCTTCCTAGACCCTGCGGCGGGCAGCGGCAACTTCCTCACCGAAACTTATATTTTCCTTCGCAAATTGGAAAACGAAATCTTAAAAGAGCTGCTTGGTGATCAAATTATTTGGGAAGTGAGCCACAACCCCATCAAGGTATCCATCGGGCAGTTTTACGGCATCGAAATCAACGACTTTGCCGTGTCGGTGGCAAGAACCGCCCTGTGGATAGCCGAATCGCAAATGATGAAAGAGACCGAAGACATCGTCAACACCCGCCTTGACTTTCTCCCCTTAAAAACCTACCCCAACATTGTGGAAGGCAACGCCCTGCAGATGGTTTGGGAGGAAGTTGTGCCTAAACATGAGCTAAGCTATATCATGGGTAATCCGCCGTTTTTAGGTTACTCCTTGCAGAGCAAGGAACAAAAAGAAGAACTGAAAGACATTTACCGGGACGATAAAGGCAAAGTATACAGCAGCGCCGGAAAGATAGACTATGTTGCCGGTTGGTATTACAAGGCTTGCCAGTATATGCAAAACACCAGAATAATGGCCGCCCTTGTTTCCACCAACTCTATTACCCAAGGCGAGCAAGTAGCGGCAATCTGGAAACCACTTCAAGAACTTTTTGATGTGAAAATTAACTTCGCTTACAAAACTTTCCGCTGGGACAGTGAAGCAAACGACAAAGCACACGTACACGTTGTGATTGTTGGGTTTTCTTGCGGTTTTGAACAGGAAATCAAATACCTGTTTGATTCCGGTATCGTTAAAAAGGTAGAACGTATCAACGCTTATTTAGCGGAAGCTCCCAATGTTTTAATTGAAAGCAGAACCAAACCCCTATGGGATGTATTACCTATGTCTACCGGAAATAGACCGGCAGATGGCGGACATTTAATTATTGAACGTGATGAAATTGAAGAATTTATTAAAAAAGAACCAAATGCCAAAAAATTCATTAAGTATCTGACAGGTGGAAGTGAATTTATCAATAACAAATTTAGATATTGTTTGTGGCTTGTAGATGCTACCCCAAATGAGCTAAGATGTATGCCTTTAGTGTTGGACAGGGTACAAAAATGCAGAGAAGACCGCTTAAATGGCGCACCTGACCGCCAAAAGTTAGCAGACACACCCCATCTTTTTAGGGAGCAGAAAAACCCCGAAAAGTATATTGTTATTCCTTACACTTCTTCT
Source organism: uncultured Oscillospiraceae bacterium (assembly GCA_964346155.1). Classification (GTDB taxonomy): domain Bacteria; phylum Bacillota; class Clostridia; order Christensenellales; family Aristaeellaceae; genus DTU024. The sequence goes on along the minus strand of CAYFTJ010000010.1, from coordinate 23,586 downwards.
GAAAGAAGAAAGTATATTCCGCTTGGCTTTTTGGATGACAGCGTTATTCCAACCGATGGTGCCCGAATTATTGAAAATGCCGATTTATATTATTTGGGCGTCTTGACTTCAAACGTTCACATGGCTTGGATGCGGGTGGTTGCGGGGCGGCTTGAAATGCGTTACCGCTATTCAGCGTTCATTGTTTACAACAATTTCCCGTGGCCGTCCCCTACGAATGAACAAAAGGCAAAGATTGAAAAAACGGCGCAGATGATACTAAATGCCCGTGACCTTTATCCCGACTCCAGCCTTGCCGACCTCTATGACGAACTCACCATGCCCCCTGAACTGCGCAAAGCCCACCAAGAAAACGACAAGGCCGTCATGGAAGCCTACGGCTTCAACTGGCGGGGCATGACCGAATCGGAGTGCGTGGCCGAGCTGATGAAAATGTACCAAAGCCGCGTGGCTGAATTGTAATTCTCACAACATCAAAAAATAGCGCAAGTGGGCTGTAGCAAAATTAGAAAGTCTGCCGCAGCCCTTTTATTTATCCACAGGGCTATCCGTTCATTTGTCAACAGGTTGTTCACAGAGTTGTCAACAAGCTTATCCACAGAATAGCGTTCACCTAAAAGTTACGACGCTTGCGTCGCAAGTTCGATATGAAAATCGACAAATGGCAGTGCATTGAACCTAATATTGTGGGTAAATCTGTGGATAAACCTGTGGATAATGTGTTGAAAAAAGCCTGTGGAAAAGACAACGTTTCCACAGACCTCTCGCCTTTGTTTTTACTTTGGAATTTCAACCACGAAGGCTTTGGTGTAACCATCTATCCCCCCGGTCAGCTTAACGCTGCCTTGGTGGCAGGCAACAATCCTTTTCACAATCGCAAGGCCAAGGCCGCTTCCCCCGCCCGAGCGCGCGGCATCGGCCTTGGTAAAGGGTTCAAACAGGCGCTCGCGATCTTCTGCCAAGATAGGCGCGCCTGTGTCGGCCACGGAAAAAAACCAAGCATCGTGGGTTTCATGTAAGGTCGCGCGAAGCTTGATACCTTTCTCGTTATGGTTGATGGCGTTCACGATCAGGTTATCAAAAACCCTGCGCATTTCCTGCGGGGCGATATGGGCATAGACCTCTTCTTCAATGGCGGTTTCAAGGTGAATGCCCTTTTGCTCAATACAGTCGTAGTGGTCGATGAGGGCAGCTTTCACCAGTTCGGAAACGTTGGTCCTGACTTTTTCCGGGCGGTAGCTGTCGCCGAACAGCTTGGAAAAATCCAGCAGAGCGCTTTGGAAACCGAGCCCCAGTCGTAGACGCTCAAATCATCGGCTTTTACTTGGTTTTCCACATCAATCAAGCCGTAGTGCTTTTTGTACAGCACCTGCCCGTTTTGAAAAACGCCCATGGAAAGGGCAGCCGTTCCCTCTACCCGCTCCTGGATATAATCGGTGATGATTGCGTCTAATTTTTCCGTGGAAAGATTGTTTTTTTCAAGCGCTTCCGCAAGCGCGCCCCCGTTTGAAAGCAAAAGAGCCAAAAACATGATTGTGGCAATGAGCCTTCCCATTAAGTTTCGCATACCTTTTCTCCTATCTTTTAAATCAGTAGTGTTTCTCTTATGCACCCTGAAACGATGGTAGCACAGGAGTATTATGCCCGCCTTATGAAACATTAACTGAACATTATTTTTTAGCTGGATAATAAAAAAGCCGCACCTTGGATAAGATACGGCTTTAATGATGATGGTATTTAAATTAAATTATGAAGGGTAAACAACCTTTTAGCCCTGCGCCTTAATCTGGTCGATGACCTCATCCACGGCCATGAGCATACGGGGCAGGTGGAAGGGTCCCTTGAAGGTGGAGCCTTTGCAGGGCGGCTCGGTGGGCTTGCCGTCGCGGCGCAGGTAGCCGTACCACTCGCCGTTTTCGGGGTCGGAGAAGACTTCCTGGCAATAGTCCATGGTCTTTTTGAACCAGTCCAGGTAGACCTGGTCCTTGGTATCCCGGTAGGCCATGATGGCAGCAATCAGGGTTTCGTTATGCGGCCACCAGAGCTTCATGTCGTGTTCGTAGGCTTCGGGGGGATTGCCAAGGGCGTCGATAAAGTAGAGCAGGCCGCCGTATTCATAGTCCCAGCCGGCGTTGATGGCGTCCAGAAAAATGCCTTCGGACTCTTTGTAAAGCTTTTTGTCGCCGGTGCGGTTGGCTTCGTCCATCAGGAACCAGGCGCACTCGATATCGTGGCCGGGGTTGACGATGCGCCCTTCGGTAACTTCAGACAGGAACTCGCCGTTTAAGCCCACGTTTTCCAGGGTGCACTTCATGTCCTTCTTGCGGTGGTAGGTGAAAATATCGCTCACGCACTTTTTGGAACGCTCGTTGTACAGCGCCGCACGCTCAGGGTCGGCCTGACGCATGACGGCGGTGAGGTTTAAATAAATCATTGGACCGCCAAGGCCGCGCAGCTGGCGGGTTTCGGGGATGGTTTTGGGACCCATGCCCGTGGGATCGTCGATGATGCCGTGGTTCAAATCCCAGATTAAATCGTAAGCCTGGCGGGCACGCTTTAAGTTTTCGGGGTTTTTGGCAAGGATATAATACTCGGCGTTGGCCATGGCATAGAAGCCTTCGGAGAAGTTATAGCGGCGCTGGCGCAGGGGCTTGCCGTCTTTGGTGACGGTAAAGTACATGCGGTTTCCGGCCTGGCGGTTGATGCAGTACTTTTCCATGAAATCAAGGCAGCTTTCGGCAATCTCCCGCCACTCTTTCTTTTCGCCGTACTGGTTGCACAGGCGGGAGAAAGTCCAGGCGGTGCGGCCCTGCATCCACACGCTCTTGTCGGTGGAATAGACACGGCCTTTTCTGTCAAGGCAAGTGTACATGCCGCCATGCTCCCTGTCAAAGCCGTTATTGACCCAGAAATTGACGCAACGGTCCAGTTCTTCCTTGACCCATTGTTGGGTGGTGGCTAAATATTCGTTCATGGTTTCCTCCTCAATTATAGATCATCAAAAGTCATGCCGGGAGTATACTTGCCGGTGGTAAAATGGGTGAGAATGGCGGCATAGAAAGCTTCCGCGTTGCCCGCCTCCAGCGCTTTTACGATATCTTCGTGTCTGGGAATGGTAGGAGCAATGTGCTGGTGCTTTTCTTCGAGCCGGAAGTTTTCGTCCACCGCCCAAATGGCGGTCATGAGCGATAGCAAGGCCGTGTTGTCGATGCGGGAAAACAGCAGCAGATGAAATTCCCTGTCCTCATCGTGGAAAAAGCCTTCCCGCTCGTAACTTTCGTAAATTGAGTCCATGATTTGACGGAGCTTGACGATATCTTCCTTTTGGAGGGTACGGAAAGCCTCAAACATGTAACCCACTTCTAACTTTTTACGAATGTCAACCAGATTCCTGATGACTTTCTCGGTATCCTGGGCGTTGGCGAAAATAACATTCTGGAACACAAAATCCAGGTTGAAAGGCAGGAGCACCGTACCCCGCCCGGCTTGGGCGGACACCATGCCCATGAGTTCCATGGCTTTGATGGCCTCGCGCAAAACGTTGCGGCTAACGCCCAGCATTTCGCAAAGCATTTGCTCGGTGGGCAGAAGGTCTCCAGGCTTTAAATCATTCTGGAGAATGTAGGAGCGAATGCCCCTGAACGCTTGTTCATATAATTTTTCTTTTACAGACATATATTCCCCTCCACAATTTATTTATATATTAATTTAAATAGGCCTGATTAAGATAAGCGGGGTAAGCTCGGCCCCCTGGCCGGAGGGATTGTCCTGCATGGCATCCTGGATTTGCGTCTCCGTCAAGGGACAGCCCTCCGATACGCCCAGGATGTTGCGGTCAAAGTCGTTGGCGTCCATTAATACGGTGGGGATGCCGGTTTTTTGGTACAGTTCGTCGCAAAGCTCCTTTGCGTTGGGGGGATTGACCAGCGCCATGTTTTTGTAGATATCAAAGTCGCTGCGCTCGTAAAAGCCGTCGATGCCGGCAATGCCCTTGCCGCAGATTTTGTAAAACAGGCCTTTGATGCCAAAGGGGCGGGTAATGGCCGAAACAAAGGCGGCAAGCAGCACCCGAGGCAGGCCGCAGACGTTGATGACCAGCTGAAGCTTATAGGGTTCGTGCATGCCGATACCCGTTGAGTTGTTGGAAGCGAAACGCCACATGAGGTTGGCGAAAAAACCGGGTTTAATATCTTCCCTGGTATGAACATTTTTGGTGGTCATGGCCATGACCTTGGCCCCAAAGGAAAGCACATCGCCCGGCTGATAAAAGGGCAAAACGTAATGGTTGACCAGCTCCACATGGCTTTCTCCCACCTGCACAAAGTGGGTCTTGATGGCGTAGCGCTGATAGCGCCGGCCATCCGCGCCTTCCAGGATGCCTTTATCAAAATAAGTGATGCCGTTTGTTTCCCGGCGTTCTGTATCATTATTCTTTGTCATACCGCTCTCCTTCATTATTACTGCTTATTGTACACTTGCCGGGGGCCTTTGGTCAAACATTTATTGGATAAATATGTCCCTAATTTGTTCAAAATCCGCTAAATTGTCCATAAAAGGCGCAAATGAGGGGGCGCGGTTGATTTTTCGGTCGCTGTCAAACACGCCCAGCAGTCGTAGGTAGCAGTAGATTTTCTCCTCCCCCGCCCACTTGCTAAGGGAAACAGCTTCATCAAGCGGCCGCCCTTTGTACTTATAGTGGATTCGCTTGTAGGTCAATTCGTCCAAGGAGGCATAAAAATGCAACATGCTTTTGAAAAACACGGTGCGCTCGTCGTAGGGCGTCACGGAAACGGTGACCGTACCGTTTTTAACAGTAATATGCGCATCGGCCACAGCAATGCCAAGCTTATTGCAAAGCGGCAAAGTCAAGCTGTTGTCTTTTGAAATATCCAGCGGGATTAAGGTAAAGTTTTGGTGGGTTGCGTCCGGCAAAAGGGACTTGATTTGAATGCCTGCCGGGAAAAGCATTTCCGCCATGGATTCCAAAGAAGGCAGGTAACTTTCCTCCTCCAGCACCCGGCCGCAGACCTTGCAGGTTTTTTGGCGGATGCCCTCGTGGTAGGGACGGGCCTTTTTGACAGCCACCCACTTGCCGGGGCGGTGATTTTTTTGTTCAATTTCCGCCTGTTCTATGATCCCGCAGCGCCGGCAAACGTGCTGCTTAAGGCCGGGGTGCTGGCAGCTGGCTTCCAGAACGGTTTCCCATTTGGCAAACCAGTGATTTTTTGCTTCCACCTCTTTGGTTTCGATAAAGCCGCAGACGGCGCAGGTTCTTTCCTTTTTGCCGCCCTGAACGCAATCGGTAAACTGTTCTTTGCCCCAAGGGGAAAAGGTATGAGAGCGCGTGGGAAGGCTTTCTTGCTGAACTTCCCCGCAGCGCTCACATTGCTGCGCGCGCAGGCCTTCTGAGGAGCAGGTGGCTTCCTTGACCGTGTTCCAAACGGAGTACTTGTGCTTTAAAGCGGGGATGGTTTGCTCTTCCATCAAGCTACAGCGCTGGCAGATACGAAACTTGTGCCCTTCAACACCGCATAGAGATTCTATGTCTGTTGTCCAGGAGGTGAATTTATGATTGAGGGCTGGGATGACTTGCTCTTCTTTCAGGCCGCAGCGGATACAGGTTCGGGTTTTGAGGCCTTCGATACCGCAAAACGCTTCGATTTCCGTTGCCCACTTGGTGAAGGTATGCTCCAATGCCTGTGTCTCATATTTCCAGACTTTTTGGCAGCGAGTACACTCTTGCAGCCAAATGCCTTTTTGCCCGCAGGAAACTTTTTGTGTTTCTTTCCATTCCGTTAGCAGGTGGCCGAGTTTGGGTACGGTTTCTTCCTTGGATTGCCCACAAACGCTGCAAGTTGTAGTTCTTTTTCCATCCGTTTCACAGCTTGGCTTTACTGTCTCCTGCCACCTAGTATAAGTGTGGGGCATTAGGGCAAGGTCTCGATAAATGGTTTGCCCGCACAAGGCGCAAACGCCTTTTTCCTGACCTGTTTGAGTACAGGTGGCAGGCGTTGCGACAGTCCATGCGCTGACGGCGTGTCCTTTGGGCTGGATTATTACTTCCTTAGTGGCCGGGCAACGGTCGCACTTGAATATTTCCTTCCCCTCGCCCGTGCAGGTGGCAGGTATGGTTTGCTTTAGGCGAAAGGAATGCCCTGTGGCGGCGATTTCTGCTGTAATTTCTCCCTGACAGACCGAACACTTCTGTCCGCCCAGTCCTTTTTCAGTACAGGTAGGGTGAGTAATAACATATGGATAACCATAGCGGTGGGCTACCATACTCATCGGGCGGCTTAAAGTATGGCCGCAAACCTTGCACACGCTTTCCTCCCGCCCATCTTTGACACAGGTCGGCTCCTCAGCGGGTATCCAGGGACCGTAGTCGTGTTTGCCGGCGGGAATGGGGCGCTCATCACGATGGCCGCAGGTTTTACAGATGTAGGTTTCTACCCGCTGTTTTGTACAATCGTTGGTAGCCGGAGGGATGACATCGCCATAATTATGGTCCGTTGCCGGGATCGTATGCTCGGCAATAACCGCCCCGCAGGAGCAGAGGGTTTGAGACAGGCCGTCTTTTGTGCAGGTGGGCGGCGGATTGGCCACAATGCGGTGCTCGGTGTGGGGCAATTGATCGACCACTCTGTTTTCTTTCTTGCCGCATACGGTACACTTCAGCTCTTCCAAACCAGTCTGCTGGCAAGTAGCCTCTTGTAAAATATCAAAAACCACAAACTGATGAGCAGTCGGAGGAACCTCTCTTGTGCCCGGCATTCCGCATTCAGAGCAGGTGGCTGTTTCTACATAGCCAAGGGTGCACTCAAAATTGTCAGGACGGACATAATTCCCATACTTATGGCCAGTCGCCCTGATAATGCCGGTAACAAGTATATCCCCACATTCCGTGCATTTCATAGAAGACACGCCGTCTTCCGTACAAGTGGGCAGGGTTGGCGCTTGCATAACATAACGGTGAATACACCCTTCCGCCTGAATTTCCGGCAAAAGAAAAGCAAGCAAAAGCACCAAGGCCGATAAAGGCAGCCACCACAACGGATGGGGCCTTAAAGGCGCGGGCGCTTTTGCTTGCTGCTTCATAGCGCGAATATTTTAACGCTGGTTTGGCATAGATGCTTGCTGTATACTCTGGTACAGACTTTTAACCCCTTCGGTGTGCTGGGTCATGGCGTAGGACACCGATTCAAGCTCATTCAGCAGCTCTTCGCGGGACCTGGTCCACATGGCGGCCGCGCGCTGGCGGGCATTTTCCACCATCATGGTGGCCTGCTTCTCGGCTTCCTTCACGATTTCCGACTGGCTGACCAGCTGGGCCGCGTGGCCTTGAGCGTCCTGCAAAATCTGCTGGGCACGCACCTGGGCATCGGTGAGCACGGCCTTGGCCTGTTCCTGTGTCTGGGCAAGGGTGGTGTTGTAATAGTCGTTGGCCTGCTCCCTGGTTTGCACGGCAAAGGCGCTGGCTTCGCTTTTGATGCGGCTGGCTTCGGAATTGGCCTTATTCAAGGTTTCATTGGCATAGCTCTCCGCCTGGGAACGCCTGTTTTCCGCGTCCTCCGCGGCTTCTTCGATGATGTTTTTTTCTTTGGCCAAAAGGTTATTGGCCTGAGTAATGGCAGGGTCTTGCAGGCGGTTGAGTTCTTCGGCCATATTGCGAAGTTCGGCGATGTTGATGGTCATGCGCCCGCCAAAGCCTTTGCCCAAGGCGGTGGTTAATAGAGACCGCATCGCGTCCAGTGTGTTTTTGAAGGCTTCAATGTCGTTATTTGCCATGTTCTTTCTCCTTTTCCACGATGGTTCGTAGCTGTTGTTCAACAAGTTTGGGAACATATTCTTCTATGGAAGCACCATATTTCGCCAGCTCTTTGACGATGCTGGATGAAACATGGGCAAACTTTGATTCGGAGGGAATAAACAGGGTTTCAATGCCGGTAAGCATACGGTTGGCCTTGGCCATTTGCGTTTCCTGCTGATAGTCCATAGGATTTCGAAGACCCTTGACAATCATGTTTGCGCCTACCTTTTTGGCCGCGTCCACCAAAAGCCCGTCAAAGGAAATAACCTGCACGTTGGGGTAGGAGGCGCACAGCTCCTTTAGCATTTGCAGCCTTTGCGGCACAGTGAACATGGCCCGCTTGGAAACGTTGCCAAGCACGGCCACATACAGTTGGTCGAAAATACCGGCAGCTCTTGAAATAATATCAAGGTGTCCAAAGGTAACAGGGTCAAAGCTGCCCGGATAAATTGCTCGATTCGCCATTGATTTGCCTTTCGTAGATGGTAAGGGTAGTATCCCGATAGGCTCGGGATTTTTGTACCACTAAACCCTGCACCTTAGGCGCAGTCTCTTTTGTGGCATGTTCTAAGACAAGTATACCATGATTGTCAAGAAGATTACAGCCTGCAATGGCCTGCAAAACGGGACCGGGCTCCATGGTATAGGGAGGGTCTATAAAGATCAGGTTGAAAGATTTTCGCTCGACCGCAAGGCGTTTGAGGGTCTGCTCCCAAGAGCCTTGGATAAGCTCTGCCTGGTCTTTGGCGCCCAACTTTTGAATGTTCTGCTGAATAACGCGGATGGCATCCCTGGCTTTTTCGCCAATGACGGCGTGGCTTGCCCCCCTTGAAAGGGCTTCCAAGGCCAAGGCGCCGCTGCCGCCAAAGAGATCCAAAACCTTTGCGCCTTCAATATAACCATAGAGCATGGAAAAGAGCGCTTCTTTGGTTCTGCCCAAGGTGGGCCGGGTGTCCAGGCCATCGGGCGCCAGCAAAAGCCTCCCCCGCCACTTGCCTGCAATGATACGAATCATTTTTTAAGCTCTTTGCGGGCCTTCCTTTTCTTTTTAAGGGTACCTTCCTTAATGCCCGCATGCACCTTGGCACGTGCCTTGGGACCTTGCATATAGCCAAAACCAAAGACCGCCGGCAGAAGGCAGATAAACAGCGGGCTTAAACGCTCCAGAATAAGCATTTGGGAAGGGTTGTTGACATCAAAAAATGATAAATACGGCATGAGCAATATACGCACAGGCACCCGCAAATAGTCCGCCAAGTGTCCCTTGGGCACCTGGTTATAGTAGCTGAGCGCCAGGCGAATATCGGTATCGTAGATATAAGCGTCCAGCCAATCGGGCAACACACCCAGAACATAGGTTTGTTTTTGTGTAAATACAGCGAAAATGATCGTTAGAATAAGCAAGGGAAGTAAGCCAAAGAGTACGGCCATCCAGCCTTTTCTTTCGTGATAAGCTCTTGTTTTGTGGTCGATGGCGTTGCCGCGCTCCTGTTGCAAAAGCACGATCTCCCCAAAGGCCACATCGTCAAGGCCGGCTCCAAGGCCTTCGTTGTAATAAAACACCGCAACGGCAAACAAGCTCAGTACATTGAGCAACTTGCCAAAAATACCCATCCCGACAAATAATTGGCTGACCAAAAGAAAGAGAATGCCGACAACCAGCGTTATCAGAAAGATCTTCAGCGAACGCCTGAGGGTGCGGTCGTCCATAGCCTCTCCCTTTTGGAAGGGCTTGAAAATGGGGGCAATTGCTGCTTTATTCATGTGTTCCTCCTATGTATGTGCGCGGGACACGCCGGGAATGACGGGTGAGCACCTCATAGCCTACGGTGCCTGAAAGCCTGCCGACTTCCTCGGCGTCAATTGTTTCTGCTCCTTGGGAACCGATAAACACCGCTTCATCGCCCACGGAAACCTGAGGGACATGGCTTGCGTCCACCATGAGCTGGTCCATGCATACCCTGCCGATAATAGGGCAGCGTACACCGCTGATTAGCGCACAGCCTTTGCCGGAAAGGGACCTGAAGACACCGTCCCCGTAACCCGCGGCGATGGTGGCAACCAGGGTATCTTTGGGGGCATGGTAGGTGCAGCCATAGCTGACCGATTGCCCTTTAGGAACCAGGTGCACGGCGCTGACCACCGAGTGAAAAGACAGGATGGGCTGAAAGTCCGCCTCAGTTTGTACCTGCGGGTAGCCGTACAAGGCAATGCCGGGGCGTATCATATGAAATCGGGCCTCGGGAAACCGAAGGGCGGAAGCGGATGCCGCCGCGTGGATGAGAATACCATCGGGTAAAACTTCACGAACTTTTTTGAAGCGTTCAAGCTGCTTGTAGGTATAGTCGGGCGTTTCTCCGTCAGCGTCAGCAAAATGGGTGTACGCGCCCGTTAATAAAAGGCGCTTATCCCCTTGGATGGTGTCAACAGCGGTTTTGATGTCGCTGGTAGCGTATAGCCCGTCCCGATTCATTCCGGTATTAATCGACAAATGCAGGCGCAATGGCTTATCAAAGGTAGCGGCTGCTTTGGCCCTGTCAAGGTCGATTAATCGGTGAACGGACACCGTAAACCCGTAGGCAGCAGCCTGATGAAAGGCGGCTTTCTCAATGGGAGAAAGTACCAGAATGGGGCAATCAATGCCGTTTTCCCGAAGCTGGATGCCTTCTTCCACAAGAGCGACCGCAAAACACTGAGCGCCCGCCTTAAAAAGGGCTTTGGATACCTCAATCGCTCCGTGTCCATAGGCGTCGGCCTTGACGACGGGGCAGATTTTCACTTCTTGACCGACTACTTCTTTCAAGGTGCTAAAGTTGTGCGTCAGTTTGTCTAAATCTACCTTGATGTAGGTTGAACGCATGGATTGTTGCATCAGAATAAGGCCTCGATAAATTCTTTGGCGTTAAAAGCTTGCAGGTCGTCAATGCCTTCGCCAACGCCGATGTACCAGACGGGCAGGTTCAGTTCTTCACGAATGGCAAAGGCTACGCCGCCTTTGGCTGTCCCGTCCAGCTTGGTAATGATAATGCCGCTGATATCGGCAGCCTCCTTAAATTCCTTGGCTTGATTGAGACCGTTTTGCCCCGTGGTGGCGTCCAACACCAGCATGCAGCGCATTTCAGCCTCAGGATACTCCCTGTCCACCACCCGCCTGATTTTGTTAAGCTCGTCCATCAAATTCTTTTTGTTGTGCAGGCGGCCGGCCGTATCGATGATAACCAGGTCGGTTTTTCTTGCCTTGGCCGACTGAATGGCATCAAACACGACAGCCGCGGGGTCGGAACCATGCTGATGGCGAATCAGCGGCACATTGGCCCGCTCCGCCCAGACGGCAAGCTGCTCGTCGGCGGCTGCCCTGAAGGTATCGGCGGCGGCCAAAACAACCGAGCGGCCGATTTCTTTAAAGCGCAGGGCAAGCTTGCCAATCGTGGTGGTTTTACCCACCCCGTTAACGCCCACCACCAGCATCACCATGGGCCACTTGAGCGGCGGCCTTGGGATATCCATATGCTCAATCAGTAGCTGCTTAAACATTTCACGGGCGGTGTGGGTATCGCGGACTTTTTGTTCTTTCAATTTTTCTTTAAGGCTGTCCACCAGCTTTTCGGCAGTCACAACGCCGGCATCCGCCATGATCAGGATATCGATCAGCTCTTCAAAAAAGTCATCGTCCACATTGGGCGAGGAAGCCACAAGGGCATCCACCCGGTCTGTCAAGTTGCCGCGGGACTTGGTTAAGCCGCGCTTCAATCGCTGAAAAAAGCTCTCTTTTGTCATAATTCCTCCTGGGTTAGTGGGGATAGTTTTCAAGGTTGACCGATACCATGCTGCTTACTCCCTTTTCCTGCATGGTAACGCCATACAGCGCGTCGCAGCGCTCCATGGTTCCCTTGCGGTGAGTGACGACAATAAACTGCGTTGTCTGTGCGTATTCGCACAGATAATCGGCAAAATAACTGATGTTGGCATCGTCCAGAGCCGCTTCGATTTCATCCAGCAGGCAAAAGGGCGAAGGCTTCAGTTTAAGAATGGCAAACAAAATAGCAATGGCTGTCAAGGCACGCTCACCGCCTGATAGAAGGCTTAAAAGCTGCAACTTTTTGCCGGGCGGCTGGACAACGATTTCAATGCCGCAAGTCAGCGGATTTTGCGGATCTGTCAGGCGCAGCTCCGCCTGCCCGCCGCCAAACAGGCGGGAAAAGGTCTGGGCAAAAAACTCATTAATCTTGTAAAATTCGCTCACAAACTGCTTTTCCATGGTATTCAGCAGCCTTTGAATCAGGGACACCAGGTCTTCCTCGGCCTTGATGGCATCGTCCCGCTGGGTCACCAGCATATCATGCCGTTCTTTTTGCTGAGCATATTCTTCCACGGCACCCACGTTGATGGCCCCAAGCAAGCGAATCTCGCCCCTGATGTCTTTGGCTTCCTTTTCGGCTTGCGGCAGGTTAAAGCCTTCTTCCTGGCGGTAGCTTTGAGCGTTTAAGTAAGTGAGTTCATAGGTGTTCCAGATATGGTTGATGAGGTTTTGCAATTCATCTTCCGTTCTTGCCAGCGTCAGCTCCGCCCGGTGCTGCTTGATGGCATAGTCGTTGCTGACAGCATGCAGAGAGTCGATTTCTTTGGCGATGTCGGACAGCTGCTTGCGGGTCTTTTGCCTTAAATCTTCGACCTTGACGCTTTCCTGCCTGGCCTCTTTTTGAAGCTCGCCGGCTTTTTCCTTTTCTATGGAAAGCTCGTCCACCCTGGCCTTTTCGCTTTGCAGGCGCTGCGCAATTTCAAGCCCCCTTGCCTTTTGCCTTAATTCTTTCTTTTCAAGCTCAGCCTGTTCATCCAGCCTGCGCTTGCGGTCGCGCACAAGGTTGTCTAAATCGTTGGACAGGCGCTCATACTCTAAAGCCATATGCTGGCTCTGGGCGCGCTTTTCTTCCAAGTCCGCCCGCATGGAATAAAGAGCGGCCTGCCCTTGGGCAATGTCTTTTTCCATCGCGCTCTGGTCTACCTGAACGCCCTGGGACTGGCCTGACGCTTCCTGCAGTTCACGCTGAATATCTTCTATGGATTCCTTGAGCGACTTTCCTGCTTCTTCAGCTTCCAAATAGGCCTCCCGCGCGTCTTCAAGGTGCTGGTCGGCGTGGTCTTTTCGTTCGCTGTCCCTTGCAACGGCGATTTCCTGATCGCTTGCAAGGTAGGCAGCCTCATCGATTTGTTTTTGTTTGGCAGACTGCTTTTCAAGCAGCTCTTTTAGCTGATTTTCCATCTGAGCTAAAGCCACTTTGTCTTTCTCTACCTGTTTTTGGAGTTCCTGCATTTCTCTTTCACGGGAAAGAAGGCTGACCGCCTGATTCTGCGAGGTGCCGCCGGTCATGGCGCCGCCGGCCCGCATCAAGTCCCCAGCTAAAGTAACGGTGCTGAAGCCCTGGTTGCCCCGCCGCATAATGGCAATGGCGGCATCCAGGTTCTCGGCAATAACGGTACGCCCCAGGATGTTATCAACGATGCTTTGGAACTTCGGGTCACATTCAATCAGCTCGCTTGCAAGCCCAACACAGCCGGGCATTTTAAGCACTTGCCTTTCACTTGGGGAAAGCCCGCGCCCCTTCATGGTGGAAAGCGGCAAGAAAGTAGTGCGCCCCAGTTTGTTTTGTCTTAGATAGTGAATAATATCTTTAGCGGTGTCCTCATCCTCCACCACGATGTGCTGGAGAGTGCCGCCCAAGGCCATGTCAATGGCCGTTTCATAGGCTTTGGGTACCTTGATCAGGCGGGCGACAACGCCGCAGACCTTGGGATTGTCCTTGGAAAAAGCCAGCGCCTTTTTGACCGCGCTATAGTAGCCTTCATAGCCCTGGGACATCTCTTTTAAAAGGTTCAGGCGGGAAATATCCCCCTGCAGCTGAGCTGCGTTTTGGCGCAGGGCCTCGGTTAAGGTTTTAAGCTCTGTCTGGAGGTTTGCCTCTTCATTTTTTAATGCCTGCAGCTGCCCTTCAAGCCGTTCAAGCTCGCTTTGACTCAACAGCAAGGTTTCCTTTGCCCGCTCGGCTGACAGAATGGCCTTGTTTTCTTCTTCCTTACGGCGCTTTAAAATGTCCTGCATCTCTTCAAGGCGTTTTTCCATCTGCAAAAGCATGGTCTGCTGCCTGGTTTCACGGTTTTTGGCGTCGCTAAGCCTGTTCATAGCGTCAATCAAGGCTTGCTTTTTTTCTTCCAGGCTTACTTCAGCCGCGGTGACCTTTTCCTGCAGCTGTTCAAACTCGGCCTGCGCGTCCTGATAGTCTTTCAGGTGCTTTTCTTTGCGCTCTTTGGCGTACTCCTCGCCCTTTTCCCCGTCCTGCGAAAGGGCCAGAAGTGCTTCCATGCGCTGGGCGTTTTCTTTGGCCAATTCCTCAAGCTGAGCCAGTTCCATCTGAACGGCCGCAACTTTTGCCTTTTGCCTTTCCAAAGCCTGCTGGCAAAGCGCATGCTGCTGGCTCAGTTCATCTTCTTTTTTTCTGGCGGCAGCGTATTCCTGCTCAAGGTTTTCCTGCTCTTGTTCGGCTTTTGCCCGCTTTTCCTGGATCGCATCGATTTGCCGGGCAGTATCATTAAAAAGGGTTTGCTGAGTTTGGACATTATCTTTCAGGTTTTCGATGCGCTCTTTGAGTCTGTCGTGGCGCACCAGGAAGATATTTAAGTCCAGTTTTTTGAGTCTTTCCGAAAGCGCCAGGTACTTTTTGGCGTTTTCAGACTGTTCCTTCAAAGGGTTAAGGCGCGTGGCGATTTCCTCGATAATATCATTGACACGGGACAGGTTGTCCCTGGTTTTATCCAGGTTGCGTTCGGCCTCTTCTTTGCGGGTGCGGAAAGTCATGATGCCAGCGGCTTCTTCAAAAACGTTTCGCCTCTCTTCGCTCTTGGCAGACAAGATATCGTCGATACGTCCCTGGCCGATGATGGAATAGCCTTCCCGGCCGATTCCCGTATCCCGAAACAGTTCCACAATATCTTTCAACCGGCAGGATGTTTTGTTCAGGTAATACTCACCCTCACCGTTTCGATAGACACGGCGGGTAACCATCACCTCGGTATAGGGGGATTTGAGCATGCCGTCTTCGTTGTCAAAAACGAGAGAGACTTCGCAATAGGGCAGACGTTTACGTGTTTGGGTGCCGCCAAAAATGACGTCCTCCATTTTGCCGCCGCGCAGGACTTTGACGCTCTGTTCGCCAAGCGCCCACCGGATGGCGTCGGCGATGTTGCTTTTGCCCGAACCGTTTGGCCCGACAATGCCCGTTATTCCCTTGTCAAAAGAGATTTCCGTTTTGTCCGCGAAGGATTTGAAGCCGTAAATCTCAAGACTTTTAAGCCTCATGCACTCCCCTTATACATTTGTTCAAGCGCCAGCTTGGCTGCCGCCTGTTCCGCTTTCTTTTTACTGATATCTTTGGCCTTGGCCGCTTCCTTACCTTCAATTATGACGGCCATTTCAAAGAGCCTGCGATGCGCAGGGCCAAATTGCCCGATCAAGCGGTATTCGGGCGGGTTTTGGCCCTTGGACTGCAGCATCTCCTGCAAGGTACTTTTGGCGTCCTTGGATTGAATAGGCTGGGACAGAAGCTTGCCCCAATGGGTTTGAACTATGGTCTGCGCAGGCTTGCTGCCGCCGTCAAGGTACACAGCTGCAAGCACAGCTTCCAGCGCGTCGCAAAGAATGCTGGCAAAGTTTCGCCCGCCTTCCTGGGATAGGGCAGGGTCCATCAGCAAATAATCTCCCAGCCCGATTTCCCGCGCCACCATGGCCAGGGTTTCTTCCCTGACAAGGGCCGAACGCAGACGGGTCATTTCCCCCTCGGGCATCAGAGGCCGCTTATCATAAAGCATCCGGCTGATGAACAATTCCAAAACAGCGTCGCCTAAAAACTCAAGGCGCTGGTAACTGTTTTCACCGAGGCTGGGGTGCGTAAGCGCGCGTTCAAGCAGCTTGGGGTTTTGGAAAACATACCCCAAGCGCTTTTCCAGTTCAGAATTTCCCATCCTACATTCCTTCATCAACTATGTTACTTATTAGAACAGTAATTTGATCGCAAACGCTGGTTTAAAGGTAACATAGTATTCATACAAAAATACCGCCGCCCCCGCGGCGGTTAGCCTTATTTCAGGCTTAGTTTTGGGCGTTTTCGATATAAGCGACGATATCGCCCACGGTTTTGAGGGTGATAATGGCGCTGTCTTCCACCTGAATATCAAAAGCGTCTTCTAAATCCATCATCATGATCATCAGGTTGGCGCTATCGGCGCCAAGATCTTCGACCACGCGGGCTTCGTCCACCACTTTGGCGGGATCCAGCTTTAACTGCTTGGCAATCATTTCAACAACTTTTTCTCTAATCATTGGGAAACCTCCTGTAAAATCGGTTGTATATTTTTTGCGATCTGGCCAGCTACATCCCTTTCATGCATGAGGATGCACTGTTCGATCGCCCGTGAAAATGCGCGGGCATCCGATGAGCCGTGGCCCTTGACAACGGCGCCGTTTACACCAAGAAGCGGCGCTCCGCCCACTTCTCTGTAATCAAAGGAATTCTTCACCCGTTTAAAGGCAGGTTTTGCCAATAGAGCGCCTACCTTGGATACGGTGCTTGAAAGCAGTTCCTTTTTAATGATGCCAAGCAGGGTCATGGCAACGCCTTCCATGAATTTAAGGACGATGTTGCCCGTAAAACCGTCGCAAACAAGTACATCGGCCTGGTCCCCGGTAATATCGCGGGCCTCCACATTGCCAACAAAAGTCGGTATGGACTTTTGAAGCAAGGGGTAAGCTCCCTTAACCAAGGCGTTGCCTTTTTCTTCTTCAGCGCCGATGTTGATAAGTCCAACCCTGGGCTTTTCAATTCCGCGCACAAGGCGCATGTATTCTTCACCCATCAAGGCAAACTGCACCAAATACTCGGGCATACAGTCCACGTTGGCGCCGCTGTCAATCAGCAGGAAATAGTCCTTGCCGTTTGGCAGCAGCGGCGCAAGGGCGGGCCTGTCAATGCCTTCAATCCTTTGAAGACGAAGAATACCCGCCATGAGCACTGCGCCCGTTGACCCGCAGGAAACAAAACCATCGGCCCTGCCTTCTTTGACGGCAATCATGCCTTTCACAATGGCTGAATCCTTCATACGGCGCACGGCTAAGGCAGGCGCGTCGTGGTTGGTAATCGTTTGGGTGCAGTGATCAATGCTCAGGCGATTATTAACATCATCGGCCTCTAAAAGCAAGGGCTCGATTGCCGCCTGGTCGCCACCTAAAATGACATGCAAATCGGCGTTTCTGCGCAAAGCAGCCAGGGCGCCTTGTACCATTTGTACGGGCGCGTTGTCTCCCCCGCTAACATCGCAATAAATTCGGCTCATGTTTCTCTTTTCTTTCATTACTTTGGTGAAAAATCACCGCAGCTATTTTAGCACAAACTTGCTTTGATAACAAGAATATCGGCTCATTTATTGATTTTATCGGCAATGGCTTGGCGATAATATACTTCTGAACGCTTCATGACCTCAATCCAGGGAAGGGGGATCGTCTCCTTGGCCTTTTGCCCGATGACCCTGTTTTCTTCCGGAGAACAAAGCGCCTTTTCAAGCACGGCTGCCAGGCTCTCTTTGGTATCCTCGCACAGATAGCCGTTGACCCCGTCGATGATAATATCGGCGGCACTGGAGCCTGCAACAACCACCGAAGGAGTGCCCATAACCGCCGCTTCAATGACAACCAAACCGGCAGTGTCATAAAGGCTGGGGAAGCAAAAAATTTCTGCCCTTGCATAAAGAGCGTCCAGAATCTTGGCATCAGAAATGTGCCCGATACACCGCGCCTGGGTCTCAAGCCCCAGCTCTTGGATTTTCGCTTCAATTTCCTTTTGATCCGGTCCCTGGCCGGCTAAAAGCAGGCGGAAGGGTATTTCTTTTTCGTTAAGCAGCTGCGCCGCTTCAAGCACACGCTCAATGTTTTTCTTCCAATTCATCTGGCCGACAAACAAAAGAAGCGGCAAGCCCTGAAGAGAATACTTTTGCTCAACCTCCGCTTTTTTTTCATCCTCCGCTTCCCGAATGCTGGCGCCATTGGGCATAATAACAATTTCTTTTTGGTAGCCATAGGATTTCAGCACTTCCGCTGAGGATTCATTCACCGTCCATACCTGGTCGCACTGGTTGTAAAAGCGAATGATACCGCTAACGGCCACATCGGCCACGGTCTTTGATTTGGTGGCCTTATAAAAATCATCGTGATATTTCGAGTGGAAAGTGGCAACCAGGGGAATATCCTTATCCTTTGCCACGCGCTGGCCTTCAAGTCCCGCAACAAAGGGGCTGTGAACGTGGATAATATCTAGCTTGGCATCGGCTATGCGCCTGCGATAGTGGGCATCCATCACAGGAATACCTGTGCGGTACTGCGGCGCGGTGGGCACCTTGACGGTCAGGTGGTAATCCACCAAATCATAAGGAAGGTTTCCTCGATAGCCAATATCTTCCAAAGGAGCCACCACGGTTGCCTGATGGCCAAGCAAAGGCAAATTTTGCGCATACGCAGCAGCAACCCGCCCGACCCCATCAACGATGGGCAGGAAGGTTTCGGTAAATAAACCAATATGCAATCAAATCACCTCCTGTTCTGACAGGTCCATTATACTTTTTTGCCATCGTTCTGGCAACTTGCATGGCAGAGCTTCCAGTGACGAAGGACTTTCATCAATATTCAGACAACGATTCCCAAATATTGCTTGGTGATTTTTAATATTTTCTCACAATTGATAATAAGTTGTACTGGACTTGTTTTTTTTTGAATTGTTCTGTATAATATAGTCAAATAAACCCACAGAAAAAAGGAGGCATATTTGTTATGGACAAAAAAACCCTTGTAATCGGCGTTATTGGTGCGGACGTTCATGCGGTTGGTATCCAGATTCTGAACTTTGCTTTTCAAGAAGCGGGGTTCAATGTCGTTAACCTTGGTGTCATGGTAGCTCAGGAAGAATATATTGAGGCCGCCATTGAATCCAAGGCTGACGCCATCGTCGTTTCTTCCTTGTATGGACACGGCGAACTGGACTGTCAGGGACTGCGTGAAAAATGCGACGAAGCAGGACTCAAAGACATTCTTCTTTATGTTGGCGGCAACATCGTTGTTGGCAAGCAGGATTTCGCAGCGGTAGAGAAACGGTTCCATGCCATGGGCTTTGACCGGGTGTTCGGACCGGGTACTCCCCCTGAAACCACCATCAAATACCTGAAACAAGACTTGGGTGTCGAATAAAATCATATGCAAGCTGTACTCTTAATCGACTTTGGTTCAACCTATACCAAGCTCACGGCTGTTGACCTTGATGCAAAGAAAATCCTAGCGACATCGCAGGATTTTACCACCGTTGATACGGACGTTATGGAAGGCTTTGATAACGCCTTTCGCAAGCTAAAAGAAAAGACAGGCGATATTACCTTTGAAAAGCGCCTGGCTTGCTCTTCGGCTGCAGGTGGTTTGCGGATGGTAGCCTGCGGTTTGGTACCGGCATTAACTGCCAAAGCCGCAAGGCTCGCGGCCTTTGGCGCGGGAGCCAAAGTCATTAAAACCTATTCCTACAAACTAACCCGCAGCGATGTAAAGGAAATCGATGAAATCGCCCCTGAAATTCTGCTTTTAACCGGCGGAACCGATGGGGGCAACCAGGAAGTCATCGAGCACAACGCTGCCATGCTGGCAAGCTCGCAAACTTCTTTCCCCGTTGTCTACGCGGGCAACCATGCCTCGGGCGATACGTGCCGGGATATTTTGGAAAGCGAAAAGCATCCCTTCTACCTTTGTGAAAACGTGATGCCTAGGCTTAACAAGCTGAACATCCAACCGGCGCAGGATGTGATTCGCAAGATTTTCCTGGACCGTATCATCTCCGCCAAAGGCTTAAGCCGCCAAAAGGCATTGATCGACGGCATCCTGATGCCCACGCCCGCAGCCGCTCTTGCCGCGCTTACCCTTTTATCCAAAGGAACGCCTAAGCACAAGGGCATTGGCGAACTGATGGCCTGTGACCTGGGCGGCGCCACTACCGATATTTATTCAATCGCCAAAGGCGCGCCCACCAAAGAACTGGCGGTGCTGCACGGCTTGCCCGAGCCTTTTTCCAAGCGCACCGTCGAAGGGGATATCGGTATGCGCTATAGCGCACATGGCGTCATAGAAGCCGTGGGCATTGAAGAAGTCGCCCGCATCGCAAACGTTCATGAAGACATTGTGAAAGACTGGCTTAACCGTATCGACGAGGATAAGTCCATTCTCCCCGTTACCGACCAGGAAAAGGCGCTGGATTACGCTTTGGCTGCCTGTGCCCTTAGAACAGGCATTATCCGCCACAGCGGAACGCTTGAAATGGTCTACACCCCCATAGGCCCTGCCTATCAGCAACAAGGCAAGGACCTGACCGAAGTGAAACTCATGATCATGACCGGCGGCGCTCTCAACCACACCGACCGGTACGAGGCCATCGGGCGCGAGGCTCTGGCCATTGAGGACGCAACCGTTCTAGCGCCGACCAACCCTGTTATCACCTGTGATACCCAATACGTGCTCAGCACCCTGGGGCTGCTAAGCACCATCGACCCGGACACCGCATTTGAATTGCTCTATCAAATTTTTGGAAAGGAAGACCGCCATGACATTAGCAAATAAGAAATGGTCCGAACAACAGTTCCTTGACAAGCGCCAAGAAGTGCTTGCCACCTGGCCTACCGGCGCCGAAGTAAATCTGGAGGACGCCATCGCTTACCAAAAGAGCATCCCGGAAAAAAAGCGTTTTTGTGCGAAACTCAACAAAGCCATTGAAGACAATGTAACTCTCATCCAGCCCCGCGCAGGCGTCGCGCTCATCAAAAAGCACATCGAGCTATTGAGGTTCCTGGAAGACGAAGGCGGAGCGGACCTTCTGCCCACCACCATCGACTCCTATACCAGGCTTAACCGCTACTCCGACGCCGAGCACGGCATTAAAGAATCCATTGCCCACGGCACATCCATGCTCAACGGTTTCCCGGGCGTCAACCACGGCATTAAAGGCTCCCGCCAGGTGACCGAAGCTGTCAAAAGCCCCGTTCAGGTGCGCCACGGCACACCCGACGCGAGGCTGCTTGCGGAAATTACCTTGGCCGGCGGCTTTACCAGCTTTGAAGGCGGCGGCATTTCTTATAATGTCCCCTACGCCAAAAACATCACCCTGGAGCATACCATGCTCACCTGGCAGTATGTCGACAGACTAACCGGCTACTACGAAGACCGCGGCGTATCCATCAACCGTGAGCCCTTTGGGCCGCTGACCGGCACCCTGGTTCCCCCCAGCATGTCAAACGCCGTCGGCGTGATTGAAGCCATCGTTGCCGCCGAGCAAGGCGTTCGCAACATCACCGTCGGCTACGGACAGTGCGGCAACCTCATTCAGGACGTTGCTGCCATTCATTCCCTGCGCCAGATGACCGATGCCTACCTCAAGCGTTTTGGCTACAACGATGTAGTCGTCAGCACGGTGCTGCACCAGTGGATGGGCGGTTTCCCGCAGGATGAGGCCAAGGCCTTTGGCGTTATCTGCTGGGGCTCTGCCGTCGCGGCGCTTGCCAAGGCAACCAAAGTAATCGTCAAAACCCCGCACGAAGCCATCGGCGTTCCCACCAAGGAAGCAAACGCTGCGGGTCTTCGCGCAACCAAACAGGTTATCAGCATGCTGGCCGACCAAGAACTGCCCATGGACGAAAAGTTGCTGGCCGAAATCGACATCATCAACCGCGAAACCCGCGCCATCCTTGAAAGAACTCTGGAGCTGGGCGATGGAGACATCTGCGTCGGCACCGTTCGCGCCTTTGAAGCGGGCGTCATCGACGTGCCCTTTGCGCCCAGCCGCTACAATGCCGGCAACATGATGCCCGCCCGCGACAACGAGGGCGCCGTCCGTTACCTGCATGTGGGCAACGTTCCTTTTGACAAGGGCATTATTGACTTTAACCAAAAGAGGCTGCAGGAGCGTGCAAAGGCCGATAACCGCGACGTCGCTTTCCAAATGACTGTCGACGACATTTACGCCATCAGTAATGGACAACTGGTAGGTCGTCCTAAAAAATAAAGAATAATTAGCACAAAGGAGGAATGACAAATGAAAATTACCAAGGTAATCTGTTCCAAGGGTCGCACCGGCTTCTACTTTGATGACCAGCGCGCCATCAAAAAGGGTGCCCAAAGTGACGGCAACATGTACATCGGCGAACCGGCAACCCCCGGCTTCACCTCCATCCGCCAGGCCGGCGAATCCATCAGCGTGATGCTGGTGCTTGAAAACGGCCAAATCGGCTGGGGTGACTGCGCGGCCGTTCAATATTCGGGCGCCGGCGGACGTGATCCTCTGTTCCTGGCCGAAACCTTTATTCCGATCATCGAAAACGAAGTAGCGCCTCACCTTGTGGGCCAGAAGGCCGATTCCTTCAAGCGCCTGGCCAAGGAAATCGACAGCCTGCAGCATGACGGCACGCACCTGCACACCGCCATCCGCTACGGCGTGAGCCAGGCCATTTTGGATGCCGTCGCCAAGGCCCGCGGCCTTAACATGTGCGACGTCATCGCCGACGAATACGGCACTGAAGTTCAGGAAGAGATGATTCCCATCTTCACCCAGTCGGGCGACGACCGCCACAACAACGCCGACAAGATGATCATGAAAGCCGCCCCCGTTCTGCCCCACGGCCTGTTCAACTCCGTTCAAAAGCTTGGCGAAAACGGCGAACACCTCAAAGAATATGTCAAGTGGCTGCGCGATCGTGTAACCAACTTTGCCCCCTACGAAGGCTATCATCCGATTCTGCACATCGACTGCTACGGCACCATCGGCCAGGTCTTTGGCTGCGACAACTATGTTGGCATGGCCGACTACCTGGAAGAGCTGTGCGAAATCGCCCAGCCCTATCACCTGCGCATTGAAGGCCCCATGGACTCCGACGAGCGCGAAGCTCAGATGCGTGACCTGGCCGGCCTGCGCAAGGAAATCGACAAGCGCGGTATCCCCGTTGAGCTGGTCGCCGACGAATGGTGCAACACCCTGGAAGACATCAAGTACTTTGTTGACAACAAGGCCGGTCACATGATCCAAATCAAGACCCCCGACCTTGGCAGCATTCACAACACCGTCGAAGCGGTGCTCTACTGCCGCGAAAATGGCATGAGCGCCTATCAGGGCGGCACCTGCAACGAAACCGACCGCTCGGCGCATGCCTGCATCCATTGCGCCATGGCCTCCCATCCCGCCCAGGTTCTTGCCAAACCCGGCATGGGCGTTGATGAAGGCTTCATGCTTGCCTACAACGAAATGCAGCGCATCCTTGCCCTGCGCAAAGCCGGTATCGGCGTCAAATAAGATGCTTTAAAACCCGCGGGGTCTCCGATTTGCGGAAACCCCGCTATTTTTTCTTCTTGTTTCATCGATTTTCGCTTAAAAATCAATGAAATGTTCGGAGGATGGTGGTTGACAAGCAACCCTTTGTTGAGTAAAATATGAAGGTATGCGGGTGTAACTCAATGGTAGAGTTCTAGCTTCCCAAGCTAGCTACGTGGGTTCGATTCCCATCACCCGCTCCACTCGTCCATTGCGGAATAACCGCATTGGCAAACCCGGCTAATGCCGGTTCATCATTTGCCTGAAATAGGCAAAACCGTAAAAATTGGAGGAGAAATCAATGGCAAAAGCAAAATTCGAACGCACCAAACCGCACGTTAACATCGGCACCAT
>CAYFTJ010000009.1:0-43321 GCA_964346155.1 uncultured Oscillospiraceae bacterium | reverse complement strand
TAAGTGAAGCAGAGCTTAGCGCTTATGCTGAAGAATGGGAGAACCTGTTTACCAATGCGCTTTTAAGCGACAATAATTTCGTGGGCTTTGCTGATAGCGGTCTAATGGAAGAGCAAATCATTAAGGCCATGAAGAAACTTGAAACATCCAGTTTTAAAGCTGAAGATAACTTAACCCTCGCAGATCTTCCTGTTCTTCAAGAGTTTCATGCCTGGAATTATCTATACGAGATTATGGATGATTTATGTAAAGTCCCAGATGGCGCCAATCTTATCTGCTATCTTGAAGTTTCTCAGGCTAAATTAGACCTGTCCTTTGCCTTACCAACCATACTTCTGCAAACGGTCATCAAACAGAATCCCAAAAAATCCTTACAACTGAAATGCCACATTCAAACCAGCTCCGACAACTTAAACCATGTTTACGTCTTAGAGCCTCCCAAATAATACATTTCCATATTTTACAAGCTTTTAATCTAATTTATATTTTCAGAAAATTCTAAAAAAGTTTAGTGACGTTTTCATCAAAAAAGCCCCGCTTGTTGCGGTAGAGATATTACCGGACAAGTGAGGCTTTTTATTGATGTACTTTATTGTTTCATCGCTTACTGAATATTTTTTTCTCAGTGTAGCCAGGGCGCATATACTTGGATCGAATCAATCGGGACACCATCAAAATACCACGAACACATAGTTCTGTCGCCATGGCCATCCACATACCATGGATTCCATAACGAGGAACAAGGGTTTTAGCTAGTCCCAAGCGCACAAACCACATGCTAAACAGGTTCAGAATACTGGGCACCAGCGTATCTTCGGCGCCACGCAGCGCTCCGGAAGCGACCATGGCCGCAC
This sequence comes from uncultured Oscillospiraceae bacterium, assembly GCA_964346155.1. Classification (GTDB taxonomy): domain Bacteria; phylum Bacillota; class Clostridia; order Christensenellales; family Aristaeellaceae; genus DTU024. Next base: position 42,467 of record CAYFTJ010000009.1, on the reverse strand, counting down.
CAAACAGAGGCTCGGCAATCAGGCCAATGCGCAGGATTTGCGCCGCCACAATTTGCACCTCTCTGACCGGAGTCAGCATTCTAAATACAAGAGGGGCGGCAATATACATAATAAGCCCTGTTAATCCCATCATCATGCCACCGAAAGCTACGGTGATATAACCATAACGCCGTGCCAATCGGTAATCTTTTGCGCCAACACTTTGCCCCACCAAGGTGGATGCCGCCGTCGCGATACCGGAGCCCGGCATATAGCAGAGGCTTTCCGCTGTTATAGCAAGCGCATGCGCCGCCATGGAAACCGCTCCCAGCGGCGCGATAATTGTGGTAGACACAACCTGCGCGCCGGACATAGCCATTGATTCAGCCCACACAGGCGCGCCAATTCTCAGCGCGCGCTTAAGGATACTCATATCCCAAGGGCATTTTTCCTTACGCTTAAGTCGCAACGGTTCGTACCGAAAACAACAGTACCATAACTCAGCAAAACATATAACAACCACGGCAAGGGAAGTACCTATCCCTGCGCCGAGCACACCATACTTGGGTATGAAAATCGCATTGAATATAACATCCAGTACACACATCAAGGCATTTAATATGCTTGGCACCAACATATTGCCCGCGCTTTGAAGGAAGCTTGCCGCCAGGCTGTTCATCGCCATAAAAGGTATGGTAACAGCGAAGAGCAGAAAATACGCGCTTGAATCCCTCCATAGGGCCTTCTCCCCTCCAAGCCAGCGAGGTAGCGAACCGGCAATCGAAATCCCTGTCAACATCAATAACAAGGATACAAGCAGTGTTGTAACAAGGCCGTGTTTAACAACCCGCCGTGCATGAAACGGCTCGTTTGCGCCGATATGTTGGGCTACCTGTACAGAAAAGCCTATGACAGCAGCAGAGGTCATACCGTTCATCATCCATGTGCTGGTGGCAACCAAACCGATAGAAGCGGAAGCATTGGCGCCGAGCCTGCCGACCATTGCCGAATCAATGTATTGCATGGCAACGGTCGTAATCTGTGTTAGGATGGCGGGGATGCTTAATCTCCAAACTCGCGATATCTGGGAGCGAAGGTCATCTCCCAACTTTAAATTTACTGCTTTCATATTCAATCCACTTCAGATGGCTCCTCGTAATCAGACACACAGAAAAAGACTTCATGGTAAAAACACCTTAAGTCAATTCATTCTATGTTCCGATTCATTATATGAATCTAAAGCTGTTTTGTAAAGGGAATATCACTTTTTCCGTTTAGACTGCCCCAGATATGCATCCCGGATCTGGGGATCGTGAAGCAATTCAATGCCAGGCCCTTCCATGACAATGCGCCCCGTTTCAAGCACATAAGCGTATTGTGAGGCGCGCAGAGCCGCATTGGCGTTTTGCTCAATCAGCAAAATGGTTATTCCTTCTTCCTGCAGTCGATGAATAATGGCGAATATTTCCTTGATCACCAAGGGAGCTAAACCCAAAGAAGGCTCGTCCATCATCAGTAACTTGGGACGCGCCATGAGCGCTCTTCCGACAGCCAACATTTGCTGCTCGCCCCCCGATAGGGTGCCTGCCAGTTGCCAGTGCCGCTCTTTAAGCTTTGGGAAACGTTGATAAACATACTCGATGCTGGCTTCCACTTCTTTGGGGTTGGTGCGCAAATAGGCTCCGATTTTTAAGTTTTCCAGTACAGTAAGGTTGGGGAAAACCTTCCTGCCCTCCGGAACCATGACGATACCTTGGCCCACGATGCTTGCCGTATCTAAACTTGAAATATCTCGCCCATCAAAATTGATGGCGCCACTTTTGATGGGCACTAAACCGCTTATTGCGCGAATAATGGTTGATTTGCCAGCACCATTAGCACCAATCAGCGTCACTATCTGACCTTTTTCTACACGAAAGCTAACTCCTTTAAGAGCTTCAATCCCGCCATAAGATACCTTTAAATCAGTAACAGTCAGCAAACTCATTCTTCATCCTCCCCCAGATATGCAGCTATTACTTTTGGATCATCCTGCACCTGCTCCGGTGTGCCATGGGCAATCAGACGCCCAAAATCAATCACATAAATACGGTCAGATATGCTCATAACCAAATCCATATGATGCTCAATCAAAAGCACGGTAAGCCCAAAGCGTTCCTTTATTCCTTGTATAAACTGTGCCAATTCCGCTGTTTCCTGCGGGTTCATACCGGCAGCAGGCTCGTCCAGTAAGAGCATTTTAGGCTTTGTGGCCAATGCCCGGGCGATTTCCAGCCTTCTTTGTTGCCCATAAGGAAGAGAGGTGGCCAGCTCGTCTTTTACATCCAAGAGGCCAACAACTTCAAGCATGTCCATCGCATGCTTCCGGGCCGCTTTTTCCTCGAGATGATTGAGCCTAAACACAGCGGAAAAAATGTTACATTTTTGATGTAAGTGAGTAGCAATCAGCACATTTTCAAACACAGTTTGAGATTTAAACAAACGAATATTTTGAAAGGTTCGGGCCATCCCAAGTTTGGTTATCTTATCCGGTGTCACACAGACAGTTTCCTTAGGAAAATCTTTGTTGCTTCCGGCATAAACGGCTTTCATTTTTTTACTGGGCTGGTTAGAAACAATGAGCTTGTCTTCAAAAAAAACTTCACCGCTGGTGGGCGGATAAATGCCGGTAACACAGTTAAAGGCTGTTGTTTTACCGGCGCCATTGGGGCCGATAATAGCAACAATCTCGTTTTCCTTCACCTCGCCTCCCAAACCTTTGAAGGCTTCGGTGAAATAGTAAGCTAAGCCCACATCGTAATCATTACCCAACTCTGCTAAGGTATACGCCTTAGTTGCATTAAACTCATCCTTGGCATAGTTTGCCAACACCGTGCCCTGGAAGGGGTCCAGATAACAAATACGATAGTATAGCGGGTTGCCTAAGGTCACCTGCGGATTGGTGCAGGAAGCACCAATTGCCACAACGCCAGCAGCCTCAAAAATATCTGCTGCAGCAATAGAAACTCTTGAGCCATAAGAACCAAGCACGATGCTGGAACCTTCGCTGACCAGCTGCTGCGCGGCGGAGGGCGCCTTGTCGTTGGAAGACTGGTTGTCCACTTCCACCAACTTAATCTTGTAAACACCGTCGGAGAGTTCTACTGTGGGAGCAATGTAGTTTGCATAGTACATACCCAGGGTTTCTTGTTTGCCACCCGGACCATTGGGGCCTGATAGAAAATCAAATAAATTTTATATTAAATGTCCGATGATTGGGAAATTTAGGGAATCAATTTCACTTCCACAGACAGTTGCGCTATCTGAGAAAGGGTATAATAAACAGAGCAATATTTCTTGGAAAGTTCAATTGCTTTTTCTACCTTTTTTTCGTCTTCCATGCCTTCGATGGTGAAATGAATGGTAGCCGTTTTTAAGTGGGTAGGAACTTCTTCGCGCTTTTCTCCTTCAATTTCCAAAGTAATCTTGCGGTAGTCCAAGCGCATCTTGTTAATAATGTCCAAAAACGTGTAATAAAAGCAGCTTCCAAGGGCGCCTAGTAGCATTTCATAGGGACGCAAACCTTTGCGGCCAATATCCACCTGGTTATAACCGGTATCTAAGGCGCCGGCAAGGCTATTGTCAAATGTGAGGGTCACGTTTATTTTACTCATGGGTTAATGCTCCTTTCATTCAAACTCTATCACCGGCTTTTTTTCATTGCGGCGATAGATAACAAACTTCTTACCAATGGTCTGTACCGGAAAGGCGCCTAATTTTTCACAAAGCGTTTCGCAGGCTTCTCTGGCAGAAACCGACGCATTTTGTTGAACAGAGCATTTGATCAGCTCTCTTGCCTGCAAAGCATCGTACGCTTCCTTGATGGTGGCATCGGTAATGCCGTCCTTGCCGATGTACAGTACGGGCTGCATGGTGTTGGCCATGGAGCGAAGTTTTGCCCGCTGTTTGGTTGTTAGTTCCATATAGATGATACCTCCAAATCTATCCAGTTAACGCCGGATGATGTTTTTCATTTTTATTTTTAAAAATCTTATTAATAAGCGGCTTATTCCACAAATTCAAACTCCGCCTCTCCGATGCGTACTGTAGCGCCTTCCTCGCACCCGGCTTCTTTAAGCGCGTCAATAATACCCGTCCTTCGCAATGTGCGGTGGAACCAGTTAAGGCTTTCAAAGTCTTCAAAGTTCACGCTATCCATCAGGTTTTCAATGGAGGCGCCGTGAATTTCATAGGCATCGCCAGCCTTGGCAATTTCCCAGCCGCGCAGCTGCGGCGTCTCGTCCACTTCTACTTCTTCAAATACAACAAGGGGCGGTAGGTCTCTGAGCTGGCTTCCCACTTCTTCAATCAAAGGTTCAAAACCTTGCGTGGTAGCAGCGCTGACCGCAAAGACTTTTTTGTCCGGGTATGCTGCTTTCAGCCTTTCAAGGTTCTCTTCAGCGCCGGGTAAATCCATCTTGTTGGCCACAATAATGGCGGGCCGCTTGTCAAGGTCTCCGTAACGCTTGAGCTCGTATTTAATGACCTCTAAATCTTCCAAAGGATCACGGCCTTCAATGCCGGAAATATCTACCACGTGTAGCAAGAGTCTGGTGCGCTCCACGTGCCTTAAAAAATAAAAGCCAAGGCCTGCTCCCTGCGCCGCATTTTCGATAAGGCCGGGAATATCGGCCAAAACAAAATCGCCTCCCTTGGCCCTGACGATGCCCAGATTGGGGGTCAGGGTCGTAAAGTGATAGTCGGCAACCTTAGGGCGGGCATTGGTCACTGCAGCCAAAATGCTGCTTTTGCCCACATTGGGATAACCGACCAAGCCCACATCGGCCAAGGTTTTCAGTTCCAAAATCAGCTCTTTTTCTTCGGTTTTCATGCCCGGTTTGGCAAAGTTGGGCGCCTGGCGCACCGGCGTTTTAAATTTTTCGTTGCCCCAGCCGCCGCGGCCGCCGTGCAACAGCACCTTTTCCCGGCCGGGCGTAGACATATCGGCCAAAACATCGTTGGTGTCCTTGTCTTTCACGACCGTTCCCACCGGCACCCTGATGCGCAAGTCCTGCCCCGATTTTCCGCTCAGACGGCTTTTGCCGCCGGGCTGGCCGTCTTCGGCATGGAATTTGGTATGAAAACGAAAATCCATCAGGGTGTGCATGTTGGGGTCGGCAACAAAAACAACATTGCCGCCGCGGCCGCCGTCGCCACCGTCCGGGCCGCCTTGCTGCACAAACTTTTCACGGTGGAAGGAAACCTTTCCGTCCCCGCCGTTGCCGGCTTTTGCTTTAATCACTGCTCTATCGATAAATGAGGCCATAGTTGTTCCTTTCTAATGAATACGTCTAGCATTATACCATAATCCACTGCAATGGAACAGCGACATTTGTTTTGATACCCATAGCGGTGTATAATAGGTTTGTAAAGGAGTGGAAGAAAGATGAAACGATTTTTGTTATTATTACTGTGCCTCATAAGCCTTAGCTCGCTTGTTTCGGCCGAGCCTGTCCAAACCCCCGCCCCCCGTGATTTGATGATTGAGGCCATCATCCAAAACGCCAAAGATTTATACGACAAGGCAAACGGCAGACTGCAAAGCGCCCATTATTCCGGCGACATTTACCTGTGCAAAAACTTTACCGTGGAAGTGTTCAAGCGCTCCCGCGACGGCTTTGCCCTGAAAGACTACCCGGATGTTCAGCTGGTCATTCCCAACAACCTGCCCAAGGAGCAGTCCAAGCCCCATCAATACGGCATCGAGTGGGAACACATCGCCCCTGAAAACGGCAACCCGTTTGAATTGGCCGCCCAGTTTAAGTACAACAAAGAATTAAGCAAAAAAGAAAACATCCAGTTAGCCACGGAATTTATGCACCAAGTCAAAAAAGGCGATTTTTTCCAAATGAGTGCCAAGTACTACTACGGCGTTGGGGCGCACAGCCTCATTTTCATTGCCGACTATAACCCCGAAACCGATTCCGTCCACTGGACAGACTCCAACATGAAAGGCCAGAAGAAAAACGGTATCCGTTACGGTCTTCCGCAGTTTGACGCCGTTAAAAAAGTGGAGTGGTTTGTCGATGCTTTCTGCCAGCCCGGACGGGGCGCTTCGCTGTACCGGCTGCGGGAAGATATGATCCAAAAATAATGAATGAACGCTTCGTTTTAAAAGCCCCTTACCAAGCCCAGGGCGACCAGCCGCAGGCAATCAGGGCGCTTTCGGCAGGCGTAAAGGAGGGGCTTCGGCACCAGACCCTGCTTGGCGTAACGGGTTCGGGCAAAACCTTTACCATGGCATCGGTCATTGAGAAAGTCCAAAAGCCCACCCTGGTCATCGCCCACAACAAGACCTTGGCTGCCCAGTTATGCTCCGAGCTAAGGGCTTTTTTCCCTGACAGCGCTGTTGAGTACTTTGTCAGCTACTACGATTATTATCAGCCTGAAGCCTACATTGCTTCAAGCGATACCTATATTGAAAAAGATGCTGCCATTAACGACGAAATCGACCGCCTACGGCACAGCGCCACCGCCGCTTTAAGAGAAAGACGGGACGTAATTATCGTGTCTTCCGTCAGCTGCATCTATTCCATGGGCGACCCGTCCGAGTATGAGGGGCAAATGATTAGCTTGCGGCCCGGTATGCGTTTGTCGCCCGAAAGCCTTGCCCGAAAATTGGTTAGTATCCAATACTCCCGCAACGATTATTCGCTGGAGCGGGGTATGTTCCGTATCCGCGGCGATGTGCTGGATATCATTCCCGCCGGTTCAAGAGAAAACGGTATCCGCGTGGAGTTTTTCGGTGACGAAATCGACAAAATCAGCGAGTATAGCCTGCCTGCTTTCCAGTTCTTGCATAGTGTACAGCATATCAGCGTATTTCCGGCCAGCCACTATGTATCTTCTTTGGAAGGAAAAGAAGAAAACATCGCCCAAATTGAAAAGGATATGAAGGAGCAAGTTGCAGCCTTTGAACAGGATAACCGTCTGCTTGAAGCCCAGCGCCTGTCTCAACGTACCCGGTACGATATTGACATGCTGCGGGAAGTAGGCTTCTGCACCGGCATCGAAAACTACAGCCGGTATTTTGACGGCCGAAAACCCGGCGACCCGCCTTATTCGCTGCTGGATTATTTCCCCAAAGACTTTCTCTGCATTATCGATGAAAGCCATGTAACCATTCCCCAAATCCGCGCCATGTACGCAGGTGACAGGGCACGCAAAGAAGAACTGGTTAAGTATGGCTTTCGCCTAACAAGCGCCTTTGACAACCGCCCGCTTACCTTCCCTGAATTTGAAGAGCGCATTCCCCAGGCGCTCTATGTCTCCGCAACGCCCGGGCCATATGAGAAAGAGCACTCCCAAAGAACGGTGGAGCAGATCATTCGACCGACGGGCTTGCTTGACCCGCGCATTGACGTACGCCCCGCTACCGGGCAGGTAGACGATGTAATTGACGAAGTACGCAAGGAAGCCGAAAAAGGAAATCGGGTGCTTGTTACTACCCTGACCAAAAAAATGGCCGAAAGCCTTTCAGATTATATGCGGGATTGCGGCATCAGGGTTCGTTATCTACACTCGGAAATTAAAACCCTGGAGCGCATGGCCTTAATCCGTGATCTGCGCCTTGGCGCCTATGATGTTCTGGTAGGCATTAACCTACTTCGGGAAGGCCTTGACCTGCCCGAAGTGTCTTTGGTTGCTATTTTGGACGCGGACAAAGAAGGTTTCCTTCGTTCGGAAACCTCCCTGGTGCAGACCATCGGCCGGGCAGCCCGCAACACCGATGGCCACGTCATTATGTATGCCGATGAAGTTACCGACAGCATGATGGCCGCCATTACTGAAACCAACCGGCGCAGAGCCATTCAGGAACAATACAATAAAGACAACAATATTACGCCCACATCCATCCAGTCTGCCGTCAGGGAATTGTTAGCCATTACCGAGCAGGTAGATACGGAATTCGGCGACCAGTTGTCTGAAGAAGAAAGGCAGCAGCTGATTGCGCAAATTGAAGATCAGATGCTTTCCGCAGCCGGTGAACTGGACTTTGAAAAGGCCGCCAAATTGCGCGACAAGCTTTTTGAAATAAAAGGAGAGCGGCCGCTTGAAAAACAGCAGCCGCAACCCCAAAGACGCAGGCGTTCAAGACGCAAATAAAAACTACATTTAATCTCTATGATAAGCCGACAGGTAGGGGTATCCTTCAACCAAAATATACTCCATCCAGCCGATTGCCTCAAAGACAATGGTACCCACATCATCATTGGGGCGGACGACTAAATCATAAGTGGCCGTTACGGTGTTATCGCTCTTGTCCACATGGAAGGTAATGAAGCGATACTCGGCATTTAAGTCATTGCATACGTTAACGACTGCGGCATAGTCTTCTTTGGGAAAGCTAATTAAATCCCATACAAGCATGAAGACCGATTCGTTATCCTCGGTAAAATAAATACGCAAATCAAAGTCAAAATCGTCTTCAGAAAACTCGAGCAATAGCCCGTCATCACCGTCATTATCTACGCCAAGATAAGTGTAGACGATTTTTTCCTGCTCAAGATAGTCCGTAGCTTTTCTGGTGTTTTGATATTGTCCGGCCCCCGCCAAAGAAGACATGGGAATAAGCAACAGCACCATGCAGGTAAGCGCAACAGCAATAAGTTTTTTCATAGGATTGCCTCCCTTTTATCAATTGTGTTGGGCTCATAATACACTTAAGCTTGAGCAAAGTCAATCATATCAGCAGGTGATTTGAGTTTTAACTCTCTTTGGTGTATAATTACATTGTAAACTATGCATGTAAAGGAGGATACCTAACATGAAGTTAATTATTGCCATCGTTCAAGATGAGGATGCCGCGCACTTAATCTCCACCTTAATGACCGAGGGCTTTAGCGTAACCAAGCTGGCAACCACCGGCGGCTTTTTAAAGGCCGGTAACACGACCCTGTTAATTGGTGTTCAAGATGACCAGACCGAAAAGTGCCTGGGTATCATTGAACGGCTATGCAAGAGCCGCAAGCAGATTGCCACCACCCCCATTACCATGGGCGGCGCCGCGGGCATGTACACCCCCTATCCCATCGAAGTTACAGTGGGCGGTGCAACGGTGTTCATGCTGGATGTCGAGCAGTTCATCAAGATGTAATCCGTGCCGTCTTTTTCAGATTTCTATGGTTTAAGTCCATCCATCGACAGCCTTCTGGATGCTTTTTCTTCTCACACTCCCCCGCATGCTTTGCTTATTGTCGGCAACGAGGGTGTTGGGAAACGCACCTTGGCTAAGCTCCTGTGTCAGGCTGTCCTTTGCAAGGCACCGCATGCGCCCTGTGACAAGTGCGGTCCTTGTTTGCGTGTGAAGGCAGACCAAAACCGCAACCTGATCCACGTAAAACCGTCGGGCGCTTCTACCAAGATTGATTCCATCCGGGATATGATTGATGAGCTGGGTTTATATTCCATTGAAAATTCCGACCGCGCGGTGCTGATTGAAAGCGCTGACCGCATGACGCCCCAGGCTCAAAACGCCCTGCTCAAGTCCTTGGAAGAGCCAAGTCCCGGTGTTCACTTTATTCTAACGGCAACCAGGCGCACTGCCATCTTGCCAACCATCCTGTCAAGGGCCACGCTTTACTATCTGCCGCCATGGTCTGACGAAAAGCTGTTAAAAACGCTTTCAAATATCGGCACTTCTTCAAGTGAAGCTAAAGAAGTAATCAGCGATGCCGGAGGCTCTATCGGCGCCGCAATGGCTCTTTTAAATAACCCTGAACTCAATAAGCTTCACCAACTGGCAGATCAGGTTGTGCAGGTGTTGCTTTTTGAAAAGGACCCTGTAAACCTCTCGCAGGAACTGCGAAACGAAAGAGATAACGCACAGCTGCTTTTTACCCTGATTGAAGAAAAACTAACCAGACAGGCTGCGCCCATACAAAGAGGCTATGCCCTGGAAAAAGTAGCCCGCGCAAGAGAACTGATGCAAAGCAATGTCTCTTGGCAGTCTGCCATAGATACTATATTATTTTCACTACTGGAGGAAACATCTTTTGGCTAATGTTGTAGGCGTTCGGTTTAAAAATGCCGGTAAACTGCATTACTTTAACCCCGCTTCTTTCTGGCCATCGGCCGGGGATTTTGTCGTTGTGGAAACCACACGCGGCGTAGAGCTTGGCGAAGTGGTTGTTGGCGTTTCAAGGGTTCATGACGAAGACTTATCAGCGCCGCTTAAAAACGTTTTGCGCATTGCCACCCAAGAGGATTTGGACCGCCATAGTGTTAACCTTGATAAGGCGGCGGAGGCTCGCCCCACCGTGCTTGAAAAGATTCAGCAGCACAAGCTGGACATGAAGCTGGTGGGAATTGAATACACCTTTGATCAGCAAAAGCTCATCATCTACTTTACCTCCGAAGGTCGTGTAGATTTTCGTCAGCTGGTTAAAGACTTGGCCTATGTATTTAAAGCCCGTATCGAGCTAAAGCAAATCGGTGTGCGTGACGAAGCCAAAATGATTGGCGGCTTGGGCGCCTGCGGGCGCAACCTGTGCTGCTCCACCTTCCTTGGAGACTTCCAGCCCGTATCCATTAAAATGGCAAAGGAACAAAACCTGAGCCTCAATCCCACCAAAATTTCCGGTATGTGCGGCAGACTCATGTGCTGCCTCAAATATGAACAGGAGTACTATGAAACCACGCGCAAATCCATGCCCCGCTTAGGTAAAGAAGTCCAAACGCCCGATGGCATCGGTACGGTAATGGAGCTAAATATCCTGAAAAACACCGTGAAAGTACGGCTTAAAAGCGAAGAAGGCCTGACCCATATCAAAGACTATGACCCTTCTCTCTTACGCCGTTTGGGTCAGGACAGCAAGCGCGCCGAAGGAAAAATACAAAGAAAGCAAGCTTTTGAAGAAATGGACGAAGACTTGCTGGAGTTTGAAGATTAGTCATAAGAAATACTGCCCCTCACTACATATACCGATACAAATCGCCCCGCCCACTTTTCAGATGGACGGGGCTTGCGTTTTGCTATCTTTTATTTAAATATCGCATCGACTAATTTTCCTGTTACCGCATCATAGACAGCCCACGCCTCGTACTTGCCTTGGCTTTCACTATCGTAATACTGGATTTTCCAGACAGGTATCAGCTTGATACCTTCCTTGTCTGCTATCGGATAATAACAGAGGTTTGCGTCTAATATTTCGGTTACTGTATCAGGGAACCGTGACGAAGCTACATCCTTTGGCAGCCGCGCAATTACTGATTCGGAAGAAACCAAAGCATCCGGCGTTTCAATTACCTCGCCCGCCACATGGTTCTGCTGCACACTTAACTGTACAATACCCTTTTTAGTCACATAAAAGTTAGCGTTTGCTTGTAATTTTTCCACGTTAAAGGCAGGCTTTTCATAGTACAGGTAGAAGCCTTCGTCGTCCACCGTTGCCAAATCATATTCCATCGGGCCGTTCGTATTATACTTACCCGATCGTTCATAAGCCTTGATTTCTTCACCAAGAGCGTGAATCCTGTCTACACCAAGGTCAATGGCATAGGTGTTGATAAAGTTTTCTATGCCAAGTTCTTTTAGTATCGCTTCAGCCTGCGCTCTGGCTTCTTCAAGCGTTAGGTGAGTAAGGCTTGTTTTTTCAAGCGGAAGCTGCTCACGGGAACTCAGCCAGCCAAAATGAGCCCAGCTTCCAAGGCCAGCCACCTGATTGGCAACTGTTCGCTTGGGGTGAAAATTATCATGCTGGTTTCCATGAATATCCTCACCGCCATAGTTCCATGTCCCCGCAGTTTCCCAGTAATCAATGCGACCGTCGGACATATCAAGGAAGCCGCCGTCGGCATAAGTAATAGTAACGAAGGTTTCTTCACATTCTACCTTTCTATCCTCTTTCAGGATATCGCTTTGATTAAACAGGGCAGGATTAACCTTGTCTATGAATTCCCACTTTTTTGCCCGGTACACCGGCATGGTCTTTGGTGTCTGTTCTTCTTTCACAACAGGAGCATCTTTCGTGCCGACAACATGCGGGGACTCATCTATCTTCTGTTCCTGCTCACTGGCAGTTTCCGGCCCTTCCGTTTGACCGGTCATGACGGGTTCGGCGGGCTTCTCGGTCGCGATTTCAATGGTCGGGTGTACGGTCAAATCCCAGGTATCACTTTGTTCGCCCACCTTGCAAAACATCTGAATCCGGTACATATCCGCCGGCATAATAAGGCTGCCGTCTTGCACTTCAAGGGCAAAGCGAAGGGTTCCGTCCAGCGTGGGATAGATGGTGATACCATAAGTATCGGGAGCAAGCAAAGCATTGTCCTGCGACGCTAATTTATCGATACCGATATTGGCTACAGCCAGCTCCTTGTTAGCTTCCGCAGCGACCTGTTCATAGCTTTTGGCGCCTTCGGGCGCTGTTTGCACTTGCGGCCCCCCGCCATAAATGTCGTAGCCAAAGGGCGCTTGCTTGCTCCAGTCGGGCGGTAAAAGCACGACTTTAGCGTCTGCGTCCACCTTGATGGAACCGACAAAGTATAGCCCATTATCCCTGTACACGCATTCGTCCACAGTAAAAGTGGTACTGGTAAGGGTAAAGCTTTTTCCATCAGGGTCGGCAACGCCGCCTTCTATCCACTGCTGCGTTTCCTTTCCGAACAGGTTGCCAAAAAGCTCCGCCACCTGTGAGCGGAAAGCGGCGAAAGCTACCAGCGATATGGTCACCAGCACAAGAGCGGCAATCAGAGCAAGTTTGCGCCTGGGATAGCCTCTGCGCCTTTTTTGAAGCTGCGTTAGTGAAGATTTCATAGTCTTTTCTGCCTCCTCCGGAACAGACGCGAACGCCTTTTTTAAGTCAATGTGATAATCATTTTTCATGATAATTCCTCCAATTCTTTGCGAAGCCTTGCTTTGGCGCGGGCGATGCGGCCGCGAACTGTTGGCTGCGGTAAACGCAGGGCATAAGCCACTTCCTTTTCCGTCATGCCTTCCACATAGAACATCACCAGCGGTAGCCGTAAATGTTCAGGTAAGTCGTGCACAATAAGAGCCAGGGTCGGGTCAAGCGGCTCGGTAGCAATCTCCGGAATGTCTTCAAGTGGGATACTCCATTTGCGCTTACGCAGTATTGTTTTACACTCGTTAATCAGGATACGGGTAGCCCATGTCCTGAAGTATCGCTCATCACGCAGGCTGTCAAGCTTGCGCCAAGCTCGAAAAGCCGTTTCCTGCATGGCATCCAAACAATCTTCACGATTGCGCAAGATGGTAAAAGCAATACGATAAAACATCTGCGTACACCGCATTATCTCAGAAGTGAAACTGTTTTCATTCAATGGATAAAACCTCCTTTGTATCGATACATCTATTAGATGCGCAAAAGACCAAAATCCTCACGTCCATGCACAATATTCTTGCAAATTCACAGCGCAGTGCGTATAATATAACAAAAGTGTGATACGGAGGGTTCAATGTACTTAATTGGCTTGAGCGCGAATTGGAATGACGATTTACACCGCTCGGATGTTTCCAACGACTGCGTCACGGCGGTGGTTGCCGCAGGCGCAGTGCCCATGATTATGCCCTTGGTGGATAGCGTCAAAGCGTGGAAATCCATGGTGAATAAAATGGACGCTATTATTTTTACCGGCGGTGACGATGTGAATCCCAAGCTATACGGTGAAGAACCTCACGCCAAAACAGACGCCGCCAACTATCTTAGGGACAGACAGGAAGCATGGATGATGAACTACGCTATCCAGTGCGCAAAACCCTTCCTATGTATCTGCCGTGGTTTTCAACTGCTCAATGTGATTAAAGGCGGCTCGCTCTTTCAAGACATTGAGGACCAGTATGATACAGACATCAACCACGCCCAATTCCCCCGCGCGGGCGATATTATTCATAACGTATCCATCCTTGAATCTTCCAACCTCAGGCGCATTATCGGAGACAGCTCCTTAGGGGTAAACTCCCGCCACCACCAGGCCATTAAATCAGTCGCGCCCGGTTTTCGGGCGGTTGCCATATCTCCCGATGGCATTGTCGAGGCCATTGAACCAGTGAGCGATTATCCTTGCATGGCTTTGCAGTGGCACCCGGAATCCTTATACGAAAAAGACCCCCGACAGTTTGCCGTTTTCGACTGGCTAATTGAGGCGATCAAATCAAAATGAAATACGCGCTGATTGCCGATTTGCACGGCAACAAACCGGCCATCCAAAGGCTGGAAAAAGATTTATTAAGCCGAAAAGTCGATGCTGTTATCTGTTTGGGTGACGTGGTGGGTAAAGGCCCCAACAACGACTTCGCTTTTGATTGGGTCAAAAGTAACTGCGATATTATCCTGCAGGGAAACTGGGAACAAGGTATTTGCGCGCGCACATTTGAGAACGATGTCTTTTATCATGAGCAGCTGGGCGAAAATCGTTTAAAAGAAATATCAGCCTGGCCACTTGAACACAGGCTAAGGCTTAGCGGCAAAAACATCCGCTTAATCCATGGCCGCCCTATTTTTCCCGCTCTGCATAGACAATTTGAGCCCGAAGAAGTGTGGGCAGAGTACTTTTTGCCCGATTACCATGTGCTCATCTATGCCGACAGCCACCGGCAAGGCATGCGTACCCTTTCACACAAGCTGCTGGTTAATACCGGCAGCGTGGGAAACTCCCTGGGCGTTGCGCACGTTCAATACCTCATCATGGAAGGAAGCGTCGGCAACGACAGCGCTCCCTTGGATTTCATCATGGTTAATCTCTCCTACAATAATCAGGCTACCGTAGAAGAAGCGCTCAAATACCCCAATCTATACAACCACCAGGCCTTTATTCAGGAGATTCAGACAGGCATTTATTCAGGGCAGGTCAGCAACAAGAAGAACCGATAAACGATTCCTTTCTATAATCATCATAGCAAAAAACCCTCCGAACGGGAGGGTTTTTGATTGAAAAACTTATTCGTTGGACTCGTCTTCGTCGTCCTCATCATCTTCATCGTCTTCCGGAAAAAGAGAGTTGCCGCAATTGGGGCAATGATAGTCTTCATCCAGGTCAAACTCGTTGATGTTAAAATGAATGGTATGACCGCAATGAGGGCATTCGTACTCGACTGCGTCATAGTCTTCCTCAAAGTCTTCATCTTCGTCTTCAAAGACTGCGTCTTCAAGCAGCTCAAGATCGATGTCGATTTCTTCCATATACTCCTGCAGCTGATTGAGCTTTTCGTTGGTTTCTTCAAGCTCTTTGGCCATATCGCCAATCAGATCCACCAGCTGCAAAATCACGGAATGCTCGGGCTTACTTTCATCCAGCTGATAACCGGTAGCTAAACCACGCAGAAATTCTGCTCTTTCAGTAAGTTTTGACATATCCTTTTCCTCCTTCAATCATTAAGCGCGGGAAAGATACTCGCCGCTACGGGTATCGATTTTAATCACATCGCCGATGTTGATAAACAGCGGCACCATGAGGGTGTAGCCCGTTTCCAGGGTGGCAGGCTTAAAGGTATTGGAAGCGGTGTCTCCCTTAAAGCCGGGTTCAGTATCCGTTACTTCAAGGTCGACGAAGTTGGGCGCTTCAACCGAGAAGGCATTGCCCTTGAAAAAGCGAATGTTCGCGTTGGTGTTTTCTTTGACAAACTTGATGGCTTCTTCCACCTGGCTTTCATTCAGCGGCATCTGTTCAAAGGTTTCGGGGTCCATGAAGTAGTATAGGCCGCCGTCGTTGTACATATACATCATTTCCTTGGTTTCTACATGAGCGCGGGGCATCTTGTCGGTGGGACTGAAGGTACGTTCAACCACGGCACCGGTCATGATGTTTTTAATTTTCGTGCGTACAAAGGCAGCGCCTTTCCCCGGCTTTACATGCTGAAAATCAACGATGTTCCATACGCCGCCGTCCAGCTCGATGGTAATGCCCTTTTTGAAATCGCCTGCTGTAATCATTGCTTGTCTTCCTCCGAAATTTTCTATAGATTATAAAATGATAAGGTCGCGTTTGGCCCAAATAAAGCTTTCCGAGCCGGTTTCGGTAATCAGGCAGGTATTTTCAATACGTACGCCGCCAATCCCAGGCAGGTAAATACCCGGTTCCACCGTTACCACATGCCCCACTTCCAGGGTATCATTGCTGCGGGGTGAAAGCCTGGGGCCTTCGTGAATATCAATGCCTACGCCGTGGCCTAGGCCGTGGCCAAAATGCTTGCCATAACCGGCTTTTTCAATAATGTCCCGGGCAATCTTGTCAATGTCAATGCATTTTTTACCGGGTGCCAAAGCCTTTTCGGAAGCCAAGTGCGCTTCAAGAACAATGTGGAAAATCTCTTCCAGCTGCGCAGAGGGTTTGCCCACCGCAAAGGTACGGGTCATGTCCGAACAGTAGTGGTTTACATTGGCGCCAAAATCCAGAGTGATTAAATCGCCCGCTTGTACCCGCCGGTCGGTAGGCACGGCATGCGGCAAAGAGCCGTTGGGGCCGGAAGCCACAATGGTACTGAAGGCCAGTTTATCGGCACCCAGCTCAAACATCTTGTTTTCCAGTTTTAGGCGTATTTCTTTTTCGCTAATACCGGGAGCGATTTCTCCTAAGATATACTCAAAAGCACGGCAGGAAATGTCGCCCGCTTGGCGCATTGCGGCAATTTCCGCTTCGTCTTTAACAAAACGCATCTTTTCGGGAACGCCTTGGACGGGCAAGAAACTTATCCCTTCCAGCATTGCCGTCATTTTTTTATGTCCGCTGACGGTCACATAATCATCTTCAAAGAAAATTTCTTGAATGCCATGTGCGTCGCTAGCTTCTTTAAGTAAATGCTCAAAGCCTTTTCCGCCGCCTATTTCAAGCACCTTACACGCCGGTGCTTCTTTTTGTGTTTGCTCTGTGTAGCGGGAATCAGTAAAAATCTGTGCTTCATCCGGCAGAATCAGCAACATACCTTCACCGGTAAAACCAGCAAGGTAATACATGTTGCTCGATTTTTGAATCAAGGCAGCTTGTTCGGCCTTAAGGTTCATTCGTTTTCTAAAATTTTCAATGCGTTTCATAGCTCTCCCCCAATCGCTGATATTTTAACACAATTTATAGGCTTTGACTATATCTTCAATGAAAAATAAGTCTTTTTCATGCTTTGCGCATCCTCTGCCTGGGTTCCCCTGCTTTCGCAAATAAGCACACCCTGATAGTCACGTTCATGCAGCAGCGGCGCAAGCAAAGAGAACTCCGGCCCGTATCCTTCTTCGGCAAAGGTACGGTGCCTGATTTCCCCCTTGGCTCCGTATTCGATAGCAGAAAAGTGGATGTGCATCTGCCGGGCCTTGGCAAGGCCGATGCTGTCTTCCACCTGCAACAATACCTTTAATAAAGCGTCCCGGCTATCCAGTCCCCCTTGGGAAAGCGCGTGAATATGCGCAAAGTCGATGCAGGGATAAAGGCGCTCATCTGCCATGCAAAAGCTTAAAATCTCGTCTAAATCCCCAATCTGACCGGGCTTTCCCAAGGTTTCAATAAAACATGTAACCAGAAGCTTTGCTTTCTCCAAGGCGTCCAGCATATGAACAAGGCCGTCTTTAGAGTTTTTTAGAGCTGTTTCCCTGTCCAATTTCTTTTGACCGCCTACATGAACCACCAGGCGGTTGCCGCCCATCAGGTGAAGCGCCCTGGCACTGTCAAGGCAGTATTTGATATTTCTGTCAAGGCGCTCGGGGTCTGCAAAGTTCACATAATAAGGGGCATGGGCCGTAACAATAATGCCTTGTTTTTGTGCTTCAAGCCCAATTTCTTTTGCCGTATCCTCAGACAGGGAAACACCCCTGCCAAAGGGATATTCAAAGGCGTCCAAATCTCTTTCTTTTAGCCATTGAAAAGCTTCAACAGTACGTTTATAACCTTCTTGGTAGAAACTGTCAGAGTTGCCGGAAACACCAAATTTTAAACTCATTGATGCCCTTCCTTTGCATCAAAAGCCGCCCACAGGGGGCTGTAAACCGCAACGGCCTGTTCGTGCTCCTGCAAGGTTTTGGAAAAATGCAAATCTCCGCTGTCAGGATTGGTTGAACAGAAGTAAAGCATCTGTTCCTGCATAAACTGTTCATCCGGGTAAAGCGCCGCTTCCATGGCTGCCTTGGAGGGGTTGCAAATGGGCCCCACAGGCAAACCCTTATTTTGGTATGTATTGTAAGGGGAGGAGATGGCTAAATCATTTTTGTTCAGCACCATACGCTTGGTCCCAAGCACGTACTTGATGGTGACGTCGCTGCCAAGCGTCATCCCCTTTTTAAGGCGGTTATGGAATATAGCGGATACTTTGGCAAAGTCCTTCGCTTTGGCTTCCTTTTCAATCATGGAGGCAAGCGTAATCACATCATCCATGGTCATGTTCAGCTGCTCTGCCCTGTCCCGCATGCTTTGGGTGAATACCGTTTCCGTTTGGGAAAGCAATTTTTTAATAATGTCATCAGCCGAAGCCGTCACATACACCTCGTAAGTGTCGGGCGCAAGATAGCCCTCCAGCACATACTTTCGCTGGGCAGGATAGCCTTGCGTCAACACATCGCTGATATAGTAATAGGCAGCGTAGCGGTCGGAGTTTTGACACAGCTGAGTAAAATCACCGGGCTGGTCAATCAAGCCCAGTTTAACAAGATAGGCCGCGATATCGTCCACCGTCCAGCCGGGAATAACGGTAATGGTCGCAACCGTAGGAATCCCATCCCCCATGGTAAGTTGGTCCAGTATCTCGCTGACATTCATGGCCTTAGAAAGCGTATATTCTCCTGCCTGAATCTTTTGGCTAAAGCCCGAGAAGTCGGCATAGTATTTAAAAAAAGCTCCGCTTCGAATCAGGTTCTGTTTTTCAAGGTTTTGAGAAACTCTTGAAAGGCTGTCCCCCGCTTGCACAAGAAAGGTAATTTCCCGGGTATCTTTGGGGTTAACCGGGTCGATCCATTTGCCTTTGGCAAAGCGGATGCCCGTGGATATAACACCGGCAAGCAAAACAAGGGCGCTTAAAAAAACCAGTACCGGTCTTAGGATGCCCCAAAGCCAGCTGTACCAGTAAAGCCCGTATTCTCTTTCTTTAAAGAGGCGCTCTCTTGCCTGATTGCGCCGCTGTCTTTTTTCTTTTCTATTCACCAAAGCTTATCCCCGTCATCTCGGATACTATTTCCATCGCTTCACCGATCATGGAGCGCAAGGTCATTTCGCTGGTGATGAGCCGTTTGAACTGCTCATCTTTTAAAAGATATTCCGACAACGCGCCAAAGCGGCGCACATCGTTTTCGTCGGCCTCCGTGTTGGTAAAGGCAGCCATTTGCAAGCGCTGCCTAAGCGAAACGTATTCGTCAAACACGGCCTTGTCGGCGGCAGACTGATTGAGTTCGTAAAGAGCCTGTTTATATTGTTGATAGGCAATGGAATCACAGATTTCCTGCCCCAGAGCCCTCGCTTTTTCTAAGTACACCTTCTTATCCTTTCAAGGAAAAAACTGCTCATTTTATTTTTAGAACAGCGATTTTATTGCAGCGGTTTTTTCATTTTTTAACCCAAATCGACAATGATTGGCAAGATCATGGGACTGCGCTTAATTTTTTCGTAAATGTAGCGGCGCAACTCATCCTTGATGCGGTTTTTAATGCTGGGCCAGTCGCTGCCTTCAATGTGATGGTAGGACGTGATGATATCAAGCACCGTTAATCGAATGCCGTCAATCAAATCTTCGTTATCCCGCACATACACAAAGCCGCGGGACACAACATCCGGACCGGATACCAGGGTTTCGTTGGTACGGTCGTAAGCAAGGGCGACGATGATTAGGCCGTCTTGTGACAAATGTTTGCGGTCACGCAGCACCACGTTTCCAACATCGCCAATGCCAAGGCCATCGACAAGCACCGTGCCGTTTGGCACGACACCGGAAAGGGTCAGGGAGTTTTCGCTCATCTCAATCACTTGTCCCTGCTCCGGCAGGACAATATTTTCCCTGGGCACGCCCATGGATTCCGCCAGCACAGCATGCTGCCAGAGCATACGATATTCGCCGTGAACGGGGATAAAGTACTTGGGCTTAATCAATGCCTGCATCAATTTTAATTCTTCCTGGCAAGCGTGGCCTGACACGTGCACAGCATCAAGGGAGCTGTAAATAACTTCGGCCCCGCAGCGATACAGTTGGTTAATCACCCGCGATACATAGATTTCATTGCCCGGAATGGGGGTGGCGGAAATGATGATTTTGTCGCTGGGTTTAATTTGCAGCTTGCGATGCTCGGCAAAAGCCATGCGCGTAAGTCCGGCCATGGGTTCGCCTTGGCTGCCCGTTGTCAGCACCAGAACCTGATCGTCCCGGTAGGCGTTAATCCTGTCAAGGTCGATAAGAGATTCGGCCGGTATTTTGAGTTCGCCAAGTTCCATGGCAACGGTGCTGACATTAATCATGCTCCGGCCAACAAAGCACACCTTGCGGCCATAACGGACAGCGCAGTCAATGACGCTTTGTACGCGGTTGACGTTGCTTGCGAACATAGCAATAATTACCCGGCCGGCTGCGGTGCTGATATGGCTGTCAAAGGTTTCAGCCACCTTTTTTTCGGACATGGTATAGCCCGCTCGCTCAACGTTGGTGCTATCGCACAGGAAGCAAAGCACACCCTGATCGCCAAGCGCGGCAAAAGTGCTAAGATCGGTGGGCTCCCCATCCAGCGGGGTGAAATCGATTTTAAAGTCACCCGAAAAAATAATAGTGCCTGCAGGGCATGTAATCGCTAGCGCATAGGCACCGCTGATTGAGTGCGTCACCTTAATAAACTGCACCTTGAAAACACCGATTTCCACAGTGTCTCTCGGTTTCATGGCATGAAGGGACAGGCCCCTTACGCCATGTTCGCGAAGTTTGTTGGCAACCAGCTCCATCGTTAACCGGGAACCATAGCAGGGGGCGGGCACCCGCCCCAAAACATAGGGCGTTGCGCCGATATGGTCTTCATGGGCATGGGTAAACACATAACCCTTGATTTTTTCTTTGTTGGCTACCAAATAGCTCACATCAGGAATCACCAGGTCAATGCCCAGCATATCATCCTTGGGGAAGATGGACCCGCAGTCCACCACGATCATATCATCTCCGTATTCCACTACGGTAATGTTTTTGCCAATTTCATCCACACCGCCTAAGGGTATGAGTCTTACTTTGTTCGGCACGGTTTCCTCCTTTTAAGGTTGGGTATTGATTGTGTCAACAACACGCGGCTGCCATTTGGGCATTGAGCGCAGGCGATTGTCAATCATTTTAACAACTAAAAATAACAATCCCATACAAAAAAGCCCGAATCCCAGCAGCTTAAGTTCATTTTCGATAAAAATCGCCCCGACAAATAGGCCAACAATTAAGCCAATCAAAGGCAAAACATACATGATGACCGACAAGCCTAAAATTCGCTGGTCGGGCATCTCAACTGAAACGATGCTGCCTTCAGGCGCATCGCCAACGACGCTCACCAAAGCTTCCTGGTGACTGTTGGAGCACTGCCCACATTTGGTGCACATGTCCAACTTTTCAAAACAAACAAGCAAGCGATTATTCTCGCTTTTAACAACGATTCCGTTTCTAATCATGTTATACTCCAGATATAATCTCCATTTGGATTATCATACCACACTTTTCGAAATTTGTACAGAAAAATTTAACCTTTGCTGCCTTTGGCACCCTTTGTTCCGCCAAAACGCATCTTTTCAAACAAATTGCTGCGGAAAGCATAGTTATTTGCGTTTTTTTCTTCATGGGCCCTAAAGGCATATTCGACCATTTTGTCAATCAGATGATAATAACGATACCTGGGCTGCGATTCCTTCCATAAGTAGAATGACAAACTCCCTGGTATGGTATTGATTTCGGTGATAAAAAGCTGGTCACTCTCCCTGTCAATCATCCAGTCAATGCGAACAACACCTTTGCAATCAAGAAGCCTGAATACTTTTCCGGAAAGATATTGAATCTCTTTGGTCATCTTTTCACCGATCGGGGCCGGAATCACACGGCTTAAGGAAGCCATGCCCTTTGAACCGCCTGAGCCGCGCAGATATTTATCCCTGAAATCCAGCATATCGTGCTCAGTTACCGGCATTTCAACCACTGAGGGTGTAACCTCATCGTCAAAGCCAAGGACGGAGCAGTTGACCTCAACGGGCTTGTCCAGGCCCTTTTCAACAAGAATGCGTCTGTCGTAATTACAGGCAAGCAGCAAAGCCTCCCGCAATTCTTCCCTGTTATTTGCGCGGCTTACGCCAATGGACGAGCCAAGACAAGCGGGTTTCACAAACACAGGGTATGGAAGGACTGCTTCAATGCGGTTCATTTCCGCCTCTTCATCTTTGAAAAATTCTGAGCGAAGAACAGAAGTGTCCGGCAATACCGGAATTCCTCCATCTCTAAAGACATGCTTCATGATGATTTTATCGATGCCTACCGCGGAACCCACAACACCTGTAGAAGCGTAGGGTAAGTTACACAGCTCCAGCAAGCCTTGTATGCAACCGTCCTCCCCATGCATGCCGTGCAAAACAGGAATCACGCAGTCAAGGTGGGTAAGCACAACTGTCTTTTTCCTTGAGTAGACAAAGCGGCCGGACCTTACTACGGTGAGCGCACCGGAATGCGCCGCCAAATCCAAGGTGACCCTTTCATACTTGCCGGGGACATTGTACATAATAGGTTCCTGGTAGGTCTCTAAATCAAGCAGGCCGGGGCCCGTAAACCACTCGCCGCTTTTGTTGATATAAATGGGATATAGATCATAACGCTCACGGTCCACCGAATGGGACAGTTGCAGCGCGCTGATGACGGAAACCTCATGCTCACAGGATCTGCCGCCAAAAATTAAACCAAGCTGTATTTTTTTCATTTAGCGCACCTCACTGTATTGGTCGGGGAGGTCGTTTTCATATAAGACATAGTCCCCTTCACGCTTGTGTTCTTCAATCCATTGGTTTGCCTTATGCAGGGTATCAAACACATGAATGTTGTCAAGCGGGAAGTCGCTTTCCTGCAAACCCTCGTAAATAGGCTGAGTACGTTTGGTACCAACCAAAAGAACAATGTCCGCCACCTTGGAAAGGTTGATGCCCAGCTCACGGTTGTATTGGTTTTCAGCTTTACCAAGTTCAATAAAGCCGGGGGTCACAATAATCTTCCTGCCCGGATACCTGCCGCTAGCAAGCTCAGTTAAGGTAGCGGCACTTGAAACAGGGTTTGAGTTAAAGCCATTGTTAATACGATGCACACCGTCCTGACCCTTTTCGATTTTAAACCGATGCCGAACAGGGGCAATCAAGGCGATGCCATATTCCAGTTGCTTGGCCGTTAAGCCAAGAGAAAGCGCGACAGCGGCGGCCATTAAGATATTGCCAACGACATTGGCTCCGACGACCGGAACGGAACAATCAAGCCGTAAACCGTCCTTGGAACAGAGCGTAAATTCGGTGGTGGGCTGTTCGTCCTCCATTTTCTGCACCACATTTTCTGCCCACAGATCGTCTGCTTCTCCGCCTACGATGGCTTTAGGGTCACGGGTGTTTTCATACAGTTGCCGCACGATGCCATGATCTTCACCAAAAACCGCTAAACCGTCTTTGGGAAGGGCTCTGATTAAATCGTATTTGGTATTTTTGATGGCTTCAATATCGCCAAAAGTTTCTAAATGCTGAGGTCCCACAGAAGTCAAAATGCCAATAGAAGGCTTCACCAAACGGCACAGTTCTTTGATATCCCCACGATGCTTCGCGCCCATTTCCACGATAAAAATACGATGGCCGGGCTCCAAATCATCCCGTATGGAGCGACTGATGCCCATCGGGGTATTTCGGCTGGACTGCGTGCATAAGGCGCTGTATTTTTGGCTTAGTATGGTTTGCAGATAAAATTTAACACTGGTCTTTCCATAACTGCCGGTGATAGCGATAACCAGTAGGTCTTTCCGCTCTTTTAGGATACGTCGGGCGTCCTGAAAATACAGTTCGTAAATCAATCGCTCCAGCGGCCAGGCTACCAGCGCGCATAGGCAAACCCATAGTGGGAACACTAGATAAAAAAGCGCGCCAAGGCCCCAGGCATTTAGCTTTTCTCCCAGCAAAATCGTGAAAAGAAAGCCTAAAATGAGCCATATGGTGTAGAGCCTGTATACTCGTCCGGTCATGTGCAGGCGGCTTTTTCCTTCACGCTGCCGATAGTCATATATATCTCCCAGCTTCCCGACACCTAAAATGAGCAAGACTCCTATTAAGGGATAGACAACCGCCCAAAAAGGACTTTGAGGCCTTACCTGCGAAAACAGGATGACCAGACCGAAGGAAACTAAGCTGAAAACAAGTCCGGGCAAAAAAGAACGCTTCCACTGCCTTTTAATCGTGCGGAAAAAGCCCATCCACTGATAGCTCGCCAGCTGATAATACATCACAAGCCTTCGGGAGATGAGCATGGCCCCCAGGGGCAATGATAGAAATAAGAGCCAGCGGGTGAATAAGACGCCGTGATTCATTGTTCTGTTCCCTCCAAAAAGTCCAGCACCAAATCACAGAAAGGGTCGGGGTATTGCATGAACGCAAAATGGCCGCCGGGAATAACCGACAGGCGGCTGCCGGCGATTTTTTCTTTCAGCTCTTTTGCCATCCATAGCGGAGTTTCCGTATCTTGTTCACCCCAAACAAGCAGGGTTTTGTGTTTGATTTTGGACAAAAACTCACGGGAATCAAAAGAAATAATCTTTTGAAAAGTCTTTCTCATCCCTTCGTCAAGGGCTTGGTAATCCTTAGAATTGTGCCTGTTCCGATAGTTCTCCAGCCACTTCTTTGCATAAGGTTTTAGGTAAGGAATAAAAGTAAGCACCTTTAAAAAAGTACGTCCCAAACGATATCGGAGCTTTTTTAGTGTCGCTTTGAATGTCTTTGGCTTTGTCAACCCGGCGCTGCCAGTAAGAACAAGTTTATTGATAAGCTGGGGATGATGGGCCGCCAGGTATAAAGCCACCCTGCCGCCAAAAGAATGGGCAACGACGTGCGCATTCTGGATATTGTTCAGACGCATGAACTCCTGTGTCCACTGAGCATATTCAGGAACACCAGCAGTTTCCTTTGGCTCCTGCGTTTGTCCATGGGCAGGAAAATCCACGCTGACGACCCGGTAATACTTTTTCAGCCTTGCGGCTACTCCGTTCATCCAGCTGGAATCAACACCCCAGCCATGCAGCAAAAGGACAGTTTCCGGGCCGTCTCCAACTATATCAAAGTGGGTAGCCAGGCCCTGCACGGTCATTTCCATGCGGCATCCTCCAATTCAAGTGGTAAAATATATCGGCATTTTGCCGTGGAACCCATACACACTTCTTGAAATTCAAGGGGCACAGGCACAATAGATTCAAGTACGCATCCAAGCTTTTCACAGGTTTTTCGAGAAGCTATGTTGTCTACATCGGTGGTAATGGTTACACTGCGCACACCATAGGAAGCTATGTAGGGCATGATAAGGCGCACAGCCCGATAAGCAAAGCTCTGTCCCCGAAAAGGCACATCAATGTGATAGCCGATATGACCCAGATAATATAAGGCCTCGCTTTCGCCATGGCGGTAGCTTACATACCCACAACGCCGTCCAAACAAGCCTTTGGTATAAATATCAAACATGCCTCCATCAACAAGGCCGATTTCCTCATCTTTCGCTCCGCTTGACCAGAGACGCAGTTTGATTAATTCATCCGAGCGGGAACGTCCATAAAAGGCAGACAACATCGTGTACACAACACCTCCGCATTCAATATTGTATGACAAATTAATTGATTTAGCAAGTTGATGCCTTTTTGCTTTGTTGTTCCTTCAGAATAGAAGACGCCTTTAACAAAAGATCCGCCTCTTTTTCCGCCCTGCCGGAAGCGTACTCCGGCCGCCCGCCGCCGCGAACGCCGCTGGCACGAAGGAGGGCGACCATATCCAGCTTTACATCCTCAGAACACACATACAGCGGATATTGTCCGTTTTCCTCTTCCCTTGAAACAATGGCAACCAAGCCGGAGGATTTCAGCACCTGTTCGGCAATGATTTTCTGCAGCATTTCGTCTGACTGCAGTTGAAAAAATATCAGTTGACAGCCGTTTAATTGGATTGCTTTTCGTTTTGCTTCTTCCAAAAGATGCCCGGCTAATTCTTCTTTTAGCTTTTTTTCGGCCAAAGACTTTTCTTTCAACTGATTTTGTAACCGAGCAACAGAATCAGGCACTTCGGTCATGTGGCTTGAAAGCATCTGGGCAGCCAAATCAAGAGAAGAAAGGGTCCTTTGGAAATAATCAATGGCGCGCTTGCCAACCACGAAGCTGATACGCATTTTTTCATGCGCGGGCGCTGTGGATAATATTTTAAGAAGCCCCAGTTCACCTGTGCTTTGGGGATGGGTACCACCACAGGGCACCATTTCAAAATCCCCCGCAGCAACCACACGCACATCCTGACTTACAGTAGACGGCTTTCGTAAAGGCAGGTTCTTTAATTCCTCCTCGCTTGGAAACCAGCAACGAATGGGACTATTGCTTTGAATACGATCGTTGACCAAATTCTCAAGGCGTATGATTTCGTCTTTTTCAAGCCTGGTTCTGCCATCAGGCATGGTAATATCAATGGTTGATTCTTCAAGCCCCACATGCAGCCCATGGGTAACACCGCCAAAGAGATGAAACGCGCTGCCTGCTAAAAGGTGTTCTCCCCCATGCTGTTGCATATGGTCAAACCTGCGCTCCCAGTCAATACGTCCTGTGACGATAGCGCCTACTTTAATTGGCCTGTCAGCTTGATGATAGATGACATCGTCCTTAACAAACACATCACTCACTTTGGCCACGGTTGCCCCATCGTCAAGGGTGCCTTCATCATGGGGCTGTCCGCCTGAAGTGGGGTAAAAAGCGCTTTGGTCCAGCGTCAGGATATAGGCATCCTTTTTTTGTACACAATCAATAACCGCGGCAGTAAACTCACACAAATACGGGTCCTGATAGTATAGTCTCTCTGTTTTCATCCATTTTCTCCAAAAGGTGCCCCGCCGACAATCAGCGGGGCACCAAACAATTTAGACTGATTACTCGTTGTCCTTCTTGGCTTTTTCTGATAAAGCCTTAGGTTCCGAAACTTTCTTGGCCGGAGCCTTGCGCTTGGTTGCCTTGGGCTCTTCAGCTGGTTCGGCTGCCTTTGGGGTTGTCTTTTTGGCAGCAGCCTTCTTGACCGGCTTTTCTTCAGAAGCAGCTTCAGCCTTTGCAGGTTTAGCTTCTGTAGCAGCAGCCTTAGTCTTGGTTGCAGTAGCCTTTTTCTCAGCAGCAGCCTTGGGCTTGGTTACGGTGGTTTTTTCAGCGGCAGTTTTGGTGGTCGCTTTGGCCTTGGCGGGTTTAGCCACAGGCTTCTTAGCAGCCTTGGGAGCAGGCTCCTCAGGCTGAGCGTTTACCAGCTTTGAATACAACGCGACATAATCCTTTGCAGAACGGCCCCAGGACCAATCGGCGGTCATGCCTCTCTTCTGAAGCTTAGCCCATACATCAGGCTTGTTCCAGTAATAGTCAATTGCGCGTTCGATGGTGTGCAGCATATCATGCGCATTGTAGTTAAAGAAGCTAAAGCCGTTGCCTTCGCCTGTAAACTCGTTATAGGAAAGTACCGTGTCTCTCAGGCCGCCCGTTTCACGAACGATGGGCAAAGTACCGTACCTAAGGGCGATCATCTGGCTAAGGCCGCAGGGCTCAAACTGGCTGGGCATCAGGAACATGTCTGCGCCCGCGTACACCTGGTGCGCTAAAGCATGGTCCATGACAAATCGTGCTGCCACCCTGCCGGGGTAATTCTGTTCTGCCCAGCTAAAGAGGTTCACATAGCGGGAATCTCCCATGCCAAGGCAAACCAGTTGGATGTCATGACGCATCATATCGGCAATGACGTAGTCCACAAGGTCCAGGCCCTTTTGGTTGCTTAAGCGCGAGACCATGGCAATGATGGGAACATCTTCCCTGACTTCAAGGCCAAGCTGTTCTTGCAGCGCCCGCTTACAGGCTTTCTTGCCATCCATGTTGCCGGCGCTGTAGGTGGCGGCAATGTATTGGTCATGTTCGGGGTCGTAGTCCACAACATCAAGGCCATTCAGGATGCCATGCAGGTGGTTTTTCTTGGCCCTGAGCAGACCGTCCAGCCTTTCGCCGTAGTAAGCGGTCTGGATTTCTTCGGCATAAGAGGGGCTCACGGTGGTTACTTCGTCAGCGTAGACAATGCCCGCTTTCAGGAAGTTGGCCGCGCCAAAGAATTCAAGCTTGTCATCGGTAAAGAGGCTGTCGCCAAGGCCTAAGACATCCTGTACTTCCTTAATACCAAACACACCCTGATGGCGCAGGTTATGGATGGTCATCACAGTCCTGATGTTGCCATAGTCGGGCAGGTGGTCATATTGAATGCGCAACAGCGCGGGAATCATGCCGGCCTGCCAGTCGTGCGCATGCAGCACATCGGGCATAAAGCCAAGCAAGGGCAGAGCGTTCAGTACGCTGCGGCAAAAGAAAGCAAAGCGCTCGTATTCATCGCCGCCCATACCGTAGATATAATTACGGCCAAAGTAATAGCGATTGTCTACAAAATAAAAGGTGACCCCATCTTTTTGCAACTGTTCGATACCGCAATACTGTTTGCGCCAACCCAGCTCCACCTCAAAATCAATCACATGCTGCATTTCGTTGGCGTACTGCTCAGGAATGGCAGCGTATTTAGGGATAATGACCCTTACGTCATGTCCTGCCTCGGCTAATACCGGAGCAAGAGCCCCTATCACGTCTGCCAAGCCGCCGGTTTTAATAAACGGCACGCATTCGCTTGCGGCAAATAAAATTTTCATCGTTTCTAGTCCTCCTTCTAAAAATGAGACCGCGTTATCATACGACAAAGAAGACTAAATCGTCAAATTTTTACCAACAACGATGGGATATTCACGGGGAGCAATCAGGCGTCCGCCCTCTTTTACAAACGAACCTTTGTCAAAGATTCCGTTTTCAATCTCGGCATCTTTGCCGATGATGACGTCCTGCATGATGATGCTGCCGCGCACTACCGCGCCGGGGGCAATCCTGGCGCCACGGAAAACGATGCTGTTTTCAACAGTGCCTTCGATAATACATCCGTCAGCTATCAGAGAGTTGGTCACCTTGGCTCCGGGTAAATATTGGGTGGGCATGCCATCCATCAGCTTGGTCCAAATCGGCCGATTGAGATTAAACAGCTCTTTGCGTACCTGATCAGACAAAGCGTCCATGTTGGCGTTGTAGTATGATTCGACGGTATCAATGTACCAGACACGTCCGGGAAGCTCATAGCCTACTAATTTGTACTTTCTTTCCTGCAAGAGCCTGACAAGAAGTTCTCTGGTAAAGTGGTGCATACCTTGTGAAGTGGCGCGGTCCACTAAATCAATGAGCATATCCCTGCGAATCAGGAACAAGCCGATGTAGGTATTTTCGTAGCGCGGAATGACAGGGTCAAACTCCAGGCGGGTAATCTGATTGTCATCATCCAGCCCAAAGTACCTGCCCGCTCCGTTGCGGCGAACATCACGCTGCTTGGTGTACACCAGCGTCAAGTCGGCCTCTTTTTTGATATGATAGTCAAGCAAATCTTTAAAGTCGATATTATAGAGCATATTGGCATCGCACACCGCGATGTAGCGCTCTTTGCTGCGCCTGAGGAAAGAGCTGTTGGATTTTAAGCTGTCCAGCAAACCCTCATAGTTGCCCGTGCGGTCGTTTCCGGCAAAGGGAGGCAGAAGAGTTAGGCCCGCGCGTTTTCCATGCAGGTTCCACTCACGCCCCGAACCGATCTGATCCAGCAAGCTTTGGTAGTTGCGCTGCAAAACCACGCCAACATTGTGCATATTGCTGTTGACCATGTTGCTAAGCAAAAAGTCGATGAGACGATAGCGCCCAAG
The DNA here is from genome assembly GCA_964346155.1 of uncultured Oscillospiraceae bacterium. Classification (GTDB taxonomy): domain Bacteria; phylum Bacillota; class Clostridia; order Christensenellales; family Aristaeellaceae; genus DTU024. The sequence continues at coordinate 12,526 of CAYFTJ010000009.1, read as the reverse complement.
CATCGGCAAGGCCGCTACGCTGCGTATGCGAGTAAGCTCTCGCAAACGCTCATTTTGATCTCCCGTATAGATTAAACCGACAACATCAGTTTTCATTATTCTTACCCCCTTACTGTCCGACCTGTTCGCCGGCTAAGACTTTTTGTCCTTTTTCAAGAACGACATTTTTCTCTACCACCGCGATATCGCCGGTAGGTTCTCCAACAACCGCATCTTCGGTGATAACGGCACCCTCGGCAATGACGGCGCGCTCTACCCTTGCGCCTTTTTTGATAACCGCATCGGGCATGACCACGCAATCAACAAGCTCCGCGCCTTCTTCCACATAAACACCGCCCGAAACAACCGAGCCGGTGACTTTGCCGTAAACAGAGCTGCCTTCAGCGATCAAGCTGTTTTCTACTTCTGCCTTCTTGCCAACATAGTGAGGCGGACGGCCGACGTTGCGGGCATAAATGCGCCAACTGTCATCGTGAAGGTCAATGGGCGCCGGGTCTTTTAACAGATCCATGTTGGACTCCCACAGGCTCTCGATGGTTCCGACATCTTTCCAATAACCATCAAAGGTGTATGCCACCATTTTTTCACCGGCACCAAGCATGGTGGGAATGATGTTTTTACCAAAGTCATTAGATGAATTGGGGTCACGATTGTCGCTGATGAGATAATCGCGAAGCTTGGTCCACGTAAATACATAAACGCCCATGCTGGCCTTGTTGGACTTGGGATTTGCCGGTTTTTCTTCAAATTCGGTAATTACATTATGATGATCGGTGTTCATAATGCCAAAACGGCTGGCCTCCTCCCACGGCACTTCACGAACAGCGATGGTTACATCGGCTTCCTGTTCGATATGGTAGTCAATCATGGCGGAATAATCCATTTTGTAGATGTGGTCGCCGGAAAGCACCAGGACAAAATCAGGATCGTACTGCTCAATAAATTCGATGTTTTGATAAATGGAGTTTGCCGTACCCAAGTACCACTGGCCGTCTTTCCCGGTTGAATAGGGCGGCAGAACAAATACGCCACCGTTATTGACGTCCAGATCCCACGGTGCGCCCGAACCGAGATAAGCGTTTAATTCAAGCGGACGATACTGGGTTAAGACACCCACGACATCAATACCGGAATTGGTACAGTTGCTGACAGGAAAGTCAATGATACGATATTTTCCGCCAAAAGGAATGGCAGGTTTGGCCGTGTTGCTCGTCAGGACACCCAAACGAGTACCCTGTCCGCCCGCCAGCAGCATTGCGACACATTGTTTTTTCTGAAGCATGAATACCCCTCCCTATATTGCATCGTCGCAGCCTTTATATTCGACTGCTACTCATTGGTAACAAAATTATAGTGTTTTTTCAGGTGTTTTTTCAGCCTTGGGTTTTGCTTTGGTGGTTTTCTTTATTTCAGCCTCTTTTGGCGCTTTGGAAGCCCTCACCTTCTTTACGGCCTTGGTCGGTTTCACCTCTTCATTAATTTCTTTAAAACTAAAGTACACAGACGCCAAAGGCGGCACGCAGATCATGGCTGACCAGGGCAGGCCGTTAAAGGGAATAGGCTCTGATTCAATGGGCTTGGCGTTATACTGGTCTGAGCCGCCAAATTCCAACCTGTCGGTATTGAGCACCTCTTCGATAATGCAGTGGCTGGGTAAGCACAAACGATACTGCGGAATAAACTGGGGCGTAAAGTTGGTTAAGCACACCACCTTGTTGCCCTTGCTGTCTTGGCGAATAAAGACCGTAACGCTATTGTCTTGGTCATTGGGAACAAGCCACTGGAAGCCTTCCCAAGAGTCTTCAATTTCCCAAAAAGCGGGGGTGGCTTTATAGAAATGGTTGAGCTTGCGCACATACTTGTGCAATTCCGGGTGGCGCTCATACAGCAAAAGGAACCAGTCCAGGGGACGATCTTCATCCCACTCGATGTACTGACCGAATTCCCCGCCCATAAACAAGAGCTTTTTACCGGGGTGGGCCATGGTGTAGCCATAAAGGGCTCTAAGGCCGGCAAACTTTCGCCACGGGTCTCCGGGATGCTTATCAAGCATGCTTAATTTGCCGTGCACCACTTCGTCATGGCTAAAAGGTAAAATGTAATTCTCGCTAAACGCATAGAACAAAGAGAATGTGAGTTTGTCGTGATGCCATTTACGATAGATGGGATCTTGTTTAATATAGGCCAGCATATCGTTCATCCAGCCCATGTTCCACTTGAAGCCAAAGCCCAACCCGCCCATGTACACGGGTTTTGTAACCATGGGATAGGCACTGGATTCTTCGGCGATGGTCATGGCGCCGGGGAAATCATGATAGACAGTTTCATTGAGGCGCCGGATAAAAGCCAGGGCATCCAAGTTAATGTTGTTGCCGTATTGATTGGGCAACCATTCGTTCTCTTCGCGGCAAAAATCCAGGTAAATCATGCTGCTGACGGCATCCACCCTCAGGCCGTCGGCATGGAACCACTCCAGCCAGAAGCAGGCGTTGGAAATCAGGAATGAACATACTTCTCCACGCGCAAAATCAAAGAGCATGGTACCCCACTGTTTCATTTCACTGCGGCGCCAATCCGCGTGTTCATAGCAAGGGGTACCGTCAAACTCACGCAGCCCCACTTCGTCCCTTGGGAAGTGCGCGGGGACCCAGTCAAGAATCACCCCGATGCCTGCCTGATGCAATAGATCAATCAAACGCATTAACTCTTTGGGCGTGCCAAAGCGTGAAGTGGCGGAATAATACCCCGTCACCTGATAACCCCAAGAATTGTCCAGGGGATGCTCCATAACGGGCAAAAATTCAACGTGGGTATAGCCCATTTCTTTGATATAGGGCACCAAACGTTCCGCGATTTCTATGTAGTTAAGAAAAGAACCGTCTTCTGCGCGCTGCCAGGAACCAAGATGCAATTCATAAATATTCATCGGGCTCTTATAAGGGTTGCGCTTTGCCCGCGTGCGCATCCACTTTTCATCTCCCCACTGATAGCCTTCTAAGTTATATAAAACACTGGCATTGTTAGGACGAAGTTCGCTGTAAAAAGCATAAGGATCCGAGCGCAAGCGCCAAACGCCGTCCGCGCATTTGACGGCGTACTTGTAAGCAAGCAGGCGTTCTTCCGCTTCAGGAAAGTTATGCGTATCCTTTTGATAGTCCTTGTCAAAATACTTTCGTTCAATTTGCAGTTCCCAGGTACCGTCGTGCTGCTTAATCATGGGAAAAGCGTCATAACTCCAGTGACAAAATTCACCGGTCACGCTTACCGCCTGCGCATTAGGGGCCCAGACAGCAAAATTCCAGACCGGTATATCGTGGTTCATCGCCGGGTGAGCCCCCAACATTTGGTAGGCGTACCTACTTGTTCCTTGGTGAAACTCGTCCCTCTCTTTTTGTGTGGGCGGGTGATAATTCATGCTTTGCCTCCGCTCTATTTGTCAGCAGCAACTTGCTGCCTATATCATACCCGAATTATAGCACATGAAAGTTAACCGCGCAACCGCAACAATGTTCTGTTCTTGTTTGACGCAGCACAATGAAAGTTTTATAATTAATCATAGTACATTTAAAATGGAGGTGGCTCATGCCTTTTGAAAAAGCCAATCGAATGAAAAGCATTTCCGGCTCCGTCATCCGTGAACTGCTTAAACTAACCGCCAAGCCCGGTATGATTTCGTTTGCCGGCGGTAACCCTTCATCCCAAACTTTACCCGATGAAGAACTGGCCGAAATAGCAAAAAAACTGCTGCTTGAAAAAGGAAAAGTTCTCCTTCAATACGGAGCGACCGAGGGCTACAAGCCTTTTATTGAAACACTTACCTCCTATATTCAGGATGAGTTTGCCGCACAATTTAAGGAAGACGAAATTCTTCCCGTCACCGGTTCCACCCAAGCAATGGATTTGCTGTGCAAGGCTTACTTAAACGAAGGGGATACCGTAATTTGTGAAAGCCCCACCTTCCTTGGCAATGTCCAATGCCTTCGCATTTTCGGCGCCAACATTGTCGAAGCAAAAAGTGATGATGACGGCTTGATTCCGGAACTTTTGGAAGAGCAGTTTAAGCAGCTTAAACCCAAGATGCTCTATACCATTCCCACCTTTCAAAACCCCACCGGCATTACCTTAACCGTAGAAAGAAGAAAGGCCATTGCTGCCCTTGCCGAAAAGTATAATGTCCTGGTTGCTGAAGACGACCCTTACCACTCCCTGCGGTATGAAGGCCAAAATGTTCCCTCCATCAAGTCGTTTGACCAGGTGGGCAAAGTTGTGCTGATGGGCAGCTTTTCCAAGGTCATTTCCCCCGGCCTGCGTGTCGGGTTTGTGGCAGGCGAAAAAAGCCTTGTTCGCACGATGACTGTCTGCAAACAATCAACCGACGTACAAACGCCATCGCTTAACCAGGCAATGGTCAATGAATACATTGTCCAAGGCAAACTGGAGCCCCATATAAAGCAGCTCTGCATCGACTACAAAGAGCAACTAAACGAAATGCTTTCCGGCCTTGCAGCAATCAAGGGAATCAAGCACTACACCCGTCCTGAAGGCGGCCTGTTTGTGTTTGCAAGTCTGGATGAATCCAGGGACGTAAGCGACCTGTTTAAACAGGCGGTTGAAAGAGGCGTAGCCTTTGTACCCGGCGAGCCCTTCTATCCTTACGGCGGGCATAAAAACACCTTGCGCCTGAACTTCTCCAACGCCACCATCCCCAACATTAAGCGAGGCATGCAAATTCTCAAGGAGTGCATTGATGGCTAACCCTGTCCCTGTCTATAAAACCATTGCAGCGCCGGTAACGGTAGAGCAAACCATCGAAAAGAGCCGTTTTATTTGCGACCTTGCCCCTGTTGCCACCGAAGAAACAGCAAGGGATTTTATCGCCGCCATTCGCAAGCAGCACTCTGCCTCCCGGCACGTATGTTCTGCTTTTATCGTCGGCGAAACCATTCCCATCGCGCGCTCAAACGATGATGGAGAACCGTCCGGCACGGCTGGCAGACCCATCTTAAGTGTTCTTGAGGGCGCGGGGCTTGTTAATGTGGTTTCCGCTGTTACACGTTACTTTGGCGGTATTCTGCTGGGTACGGGCGGGCTGGTCAGGGCTTATTCCGGCACCACGTCTTTGGCCCTTGAAAGCGCCAGGATCGTTACTATGCAATGGGTGTTTCCAAACAGTCTGCGCGTCCACTATGCCATGTGGGGAAGCGTACAGCGCTTGTTTAACGACCATTCCGATATTTTTCTTGACTGTTCCCAAGAGTATCTTGAAGATGTGATTGCTTCTTTTTCACTCAAAGAAGAGGACTTCCCCAAAGCCCAAAAACTGCTTGAAGAAGTCCTGCAACAAACTGTTATGCTGTCCAGCACCAATGGTTACTACCTGACGCTATAAATCTTTAAGATAGACAATATTTTTCAATCGCATGGGCAACGCCGTCGTTTTGATTATCCAGTGTAATCACATCGGCGGCTTTTTTTACCTCCGGCTCCGCGTTGCCCATGGCGACGCCTAAGCCCGCATATTCAAGCATGGAAATATCATTATCATAATCGCCAATGGCCATGATCTCTTCTTGGGAAATATTAAACAGCCCGGACAACTCCTGTAAGCCGGTCGCCTTGGTGGTATCATCCCCCATCACTTCAAAGTTGGTTGCGCTTGACTTGGTAATCTCTAAGCCCCCTAAGCTTTCTACAGCTTCCAAGGCTTCTGCTAAGGAGCAGCTTTTTTCGTCTTCATAAACATAAAACTTGTAAACTTTATCAAGTGGGGCCTGTAAACCGCTTTGGTCGCCATCAACAAAAGCAAGGCCATAACGATCTTTAAACACCTGTTCGCCAAACTCCGTTTGACTATGATGTCTTGCACCTTTTCGCCTGATGGCAACATAGTTTTCACAGAATAAATAGTACACTGCCCCAAGGCACTCCAGGGTATCCAAAACCTTTTTAGCCAAAGCTTCATCCATAAATTGATGATAGAGTACCTCTTCTTCCGTACGAATCAAGGTGCCATTCAAGGCAATCACCGGGCAAGAAAGCCCGTATTTATCCATAACCAATAGGGCATTCTCAGCAAACCTGCCCGTGCACGGAACAAAAAGAATCCCCGTCTCCTGCGCGCGTTTAATCATCTGCGCGGTGCGTTCAGTTATTTTGCCGGCAGGATCCAGCAGCGTTCCGTCCATGTCAGCGGCAATCAGCTTTATCTTTTTTTTCAAACAAGCCTCCTCAATTATATGTCTGCATACACGAAAAACGTTTATCTGTTCAATTTTTTCAACAGTCGGTCAGATTATATCGGGAAGAGACTTTTCCGTCAAGGAAAAGACAATGATATAAAAGCGGGCATAATGCAGATATATTCAGCAAAACGGGAGGAGAAACACAGAAAAAATACAGAAAATTTGTTGCAATCGTTAAGCCAATCTATTATATTATATCAATACTCTCTCACGAGAATTTTCAAGGAGGATTTTGAAGAATGAAGAAGTTTTTAGCTATTGTCCTAAGCTGTATGCTGATGCTTGGCGCATTCATCCCCGCAGCCACCGCGCAAGAAACCATCAAAGTCGGTTTCGTCGGCGTATTAACAGGTAGCGGTGCCCAATATGGAAAAGGCGTTAAGGAAGGCATTGAAGTATATGTCGAACTTATCAACGCCCAGGGCGGCATCAACGGCGTACCCGTCGAAGTGATTTACGAAGACAACCAGGGCGACGCGTCCAAGGGTCTTGCAGCTGCTCAGAAGCTCATTGAGCTGGACGGCTGTGTTGCCATTCTCGGCCCCGTTATCGGTCCTGTTTGCAAGGTGGTTGCCGAATACTGCAACGATGAAGGCATTCCAATGATTACTCCCTCCGGTACAGACTATGACATCACCACCGGTCGCCCCAGCGTATTCCGCACCTGCTTCCTGGATCCCTTCCAGGCAACCGTTGTCGCCGAGTATGTCGCGTCCCAAGGCGTCAAAAAAGTCGCTGTCCTTTACGACCAGGGTAACCCCTACTCCAAGGGCCTGTATGAAGCGTTTATTGCCGAGTGCAAAAACCAGGGCGTAGAAATCCTCGCCACCGAATCGGGCTCCGGCGATGATGTGGACTTTAAAGCTCAGCTGACCAACATTAAGAACGCGGCACCCGAGGCAGTCTTCCTGCCCTACTACGGCGAAGCAGCTGCCCTCATCCTGACACAGGCTAATGAAATTGGCCTGGATGTGAAGTTCTATGGCGGTGACGGTATTTCCAACATTGCCAAATCCATAACCGACAAGTCCTTGTTGACCAACATGGTTTATACCGACCACTTCTCCAACTCCGAAACCAACGAGCAGGCGCTCATCTTCCTTGATGCCTATCAGAAAAAGTTCGGTCAGGAACCCGGCATCTCCTTTATCGCCACCGCTTACGACGCTGCCCGTGTGCTCTTTGATGCCCTCAGCAAAGTCGAAGATCCAAGCGACTACGCAGCAGTTACCGCCGCTATCAAGGCAACCGACCTTGAGTGCGTCACCAGCCGCATCACCTTTGATGACCACAACGACCCTATCAAGAGCGTGTTCTTTACCACCTTTGACGCCGAAGGTAAGCAAGTCTTTATCGAAAGCTTCGCACCTGCGCAGTAATGATTGGAAGGGGGAGGGGGTTGTTCCCTCACCCTTTTTTTGCTTTTTATATCCCCGACCATCACCCAAAGAGGAGGCTTGAATTCGGATGACCTTGTTCTTGAGTCAATTACTCAACGGCATACATGTCGGCAGCATTTACGCCCTCATCGCCCTTGGCTATACCATGGTCTACGGCATTGTCCAGCTGATCAACTTTGCCCATGGCGATATTCTCATGTTAAGCGCGTACCTGGTTGTTGTAGGCATTTCTATGCTTGGTTTTCCGCCCATGATTAGCGTGCTGCTATCTATTGTTATCGCGGTTGTTTTTGGCGTGATTCTTGAAAGAGTTGCTTATAGGTCGCTGCGCTCCTCTCCCAGAATTTCTTCCCTCATCACCGCTATCGGCGTTTCTATGCTCATGCAAAACGTCGCGCAGCTCATTTTTTCTCCCAACCCCATCCCCTATCCTATTTCCTTAAGCGTACCGGCAATCAATTATGGCGGACTATACCTTTCCTTCACTACGGTCTTGACTGTCACTTTGTCCGTAGGTCTGATGTTTCTTTTACAGGTATTTGTCACTTCAACCAAGGCGGGAAAAGCCATGCGCGCGGTCAGCGAAGACATGGGGGCCGCCTTACTGATGGGCATTCATGTCAATCGCATCATCAGTCTCACCTTTGCCATTGGCAGCGGGCTTGCCGCTATCGGTTCCCTGCTTTACTGCATCGCCTATCCTGCCGTTGCTCCAACGCTCGGGTCGCTTCCCGGCATCAAAGCCTTTATCGCAGCGGTGCTTGGCGGCATCGGCCTGATTCCCGGCGCTATGCTCGGCGGTTTTATCCTGGGTATTGCCGAGAGCCTTGCCAAAGCCTACATTTCTTCCCGTATGAGCGATGCCATTGTTTATGGCATCCTGATTGTCGTGCTATTGTTTAAGCCCGCGGGCTTGCTTGGCAAGAGAACAAGAGAGAAGGTGTAATCAATGAGAACCAGACGAAACGCAAACTTACTGAACTTCTTTTCTCTGTTCATTGTATTTATTATCCTCTTTTTCTTCATCCGTTCGGGACGGATGAACAACTACTATTCCAACATCTTGGTTTCTGTCGGTATCTCCATTATCATGGTGGTATCTTTGAATATAACAAGCGGCTTGTTAGGCCAATTGGCACTTGGGCATGCGGGCTTTATGTCCGTTGGCGCCTATACTGCCGGCATTATTACAAAGTCCCTGCCCGATATGCCTTTTGCGCTCTCATTATCCATTGCGCTTGTTGCCGGAGGTCTTTTGGCCGCCCTGTTCGGCTTTTTAATTGGAATACCGGCCCTGCGCTTAAAGGGAGACTACCTGGCCATTGTCACGCTGGGCTTTGGGGAAATTATTCGCGTGGTGGTAGATAACCTGACAATCACAGGCGGCGCTGCCGGCCTTTCCCGTATTGCCCGTATGTCACGTGCTTTTTCCGACGATAAGGTACTATCTGCTGCCATTCAATTTGGTGTGGTGTTCTGGATAATGGTCATCACCGTAACCATTACTTTCACCTTGGGAAGGTCGCGTCATGGTCGGGCTATTCTTTCTATCCGTGAAAACGAAATCGCCTCGGAAGCTTCCGGTATTCCCACTACCTACTATAAGCTTTTCGCTTTTACTACCGGCGCCTTTTTTGCCGGCATAGCAGGCGGCTTATACGCGCATCAAATCGGCCTTTTAACCCCCCGCCACTTCGACTTTAACCGCTCCATTGAATATCTGGTCATGGTGGTTTTGGGCGGCATGGGCTCCATAACAGGCTCCATTGTATCTTCCGCCATTTTGGTATCGCTGCCGGAGTTTTTACGCGGCTTTGCCGATTGGCGCATGGTCATTTACTCTCTTACCTTAATTCTCATGATGATTTTCCGCCCATCTGGGCTGCTTGGGACCAAGGAGTTTTCCTTGTCCAAAACTGTTTGGAAAATCCGCAAATATCTTTCCAAAAAAATCGTGAAAAAGGAAAGAAAGCCCAAGCTGCCCTTCGTGCCCAATTACGACGTTTGGGAAGGAAAGCCCGTACTGACGGTTGAAAACTTAGGCATGCATTTTGGCGGTTTGGTGGCGGCCGAAAACATCAACCTGCATGTGATGAACGACGAAATCGTCGGCCTCATCGGTCCAAACGGTGCCGGTAAAACCACAGTCTTTAATATGCTCCAGGGTGTGTATATCCCCACTTCCGGCTCCATTAACTTGCTTGGCAAAGAAATCGTCGGCAAACATACCCATGAAATTGCTTCCAGCGGCATTGCCCGTACTTTTCAAAACATTCGTCTGTTTAAGTCCATGACCGTCCTTGAAAACGTTAAGGTGGCCTTCCACACCCGCATGACCTATTCGCCCATGAGCGGTATTACCAGAGCCAGCCGCTATGAAAGCGAGGAAAAAGGCATTGACATCCGTGCGCGCGAGCTTTTGCATGTCTTTGATATGGACGATGTGGCCGATGAAAACGCCGCTTCCCTCCCCTATGGCATGCAGCGAAAGCTGGAAATTTGCCGCGCTCTTGCCACCAACCCCAAGGTGCTTTTGCTTGATGAACCCGCCGCAGGCATGAACCCAACCGAAACCGCCGAACTCATGGAAATTATCCGCCGTATTCGTACCCGCTTTTCCGTAGCTATCCTGCTGATTGAACACGATATGTCGCTTGTCATGGGTATTTGCGAGCGCATCTATGTGCTCAACTACGGTCATATCATCGCTGAGGGCACACCTGAAGAAATCGCTTCCAACCCGGAAGTAATCACCGCCTACCTGGGCATTAGCAATCAAGAGGAGAAAGAAGAATGTTAACAGTCAAAAACTTAAACCTCTATTACGGCGCTATCCATGCCCTGCACGGTGTTTCCTTTCATGTAAACGAGGGTGAAATTGTCACGCTGATTGGGGCAAACGGCGCGGGAAAAACATCCATTCTCTGTGCTGTTTCAAGGCTTTTACCCATTAAAGAAGGCGAGATTATTTTTAACGGAAACTCCATTACCGGCACTGCCCCTCACCTTTTGCCGCAATTGGGCCTATCTCAGGTGCCGGAAGGCCGGCGTGTCTTTGCTAGAATGAGCGTGAAAGAAAACCTGGAAATGGGGGCTTTTTTCCGCAAAGATACCGCCCAAGTGAAGCGGGACCAGGAAAAGGTTTACGAACAGTTTCCAAGGTTAAGGGAACGCAGGCAGCAGCTTGCGGGTACCCTGTCCGGCGGCGAACAGCAAATGCTGGCCATCGGACGGGCACTCATGTCCAGCCCCAAACTTTTGATGATGGACGAACCCTCCATGGGCCTTTCTCCCATTTTAGTCAGTGAAATCTTTGATATTATTAAAACCATCAACAAAGCGGGCACCACAGTGCTTTTGGTTGAACAAAATGCCAACATGGCTCTGTCCGTCTCCCACCGGGGATATGTGCTTGAAACGGGCGACATCATCGCCGAAGGCAAGTCCGAAGAGCTGCTCAACAACGAGCTGGTCAAAAAAGCCTATCTGGGCATTGCCTAAACAAACTATTCATGTTGCTTTTTCTCAAGGCTTCCGATGCGAAGCCTTTTCTTGTAGAAAGGACTAAAAACACATATAATAAAGACACTTAACTTGAAGGAGCTTTCCGGTGAACAAAAACGACCAGCTAATTTTTCATATCCAGCGCGTGAGCAATGATTTTTCAGGTATCGCTGTCCACAATGGGCGGGTAACCTTTATCCCCTTTGCGCTCCCCGGCGAAACAGTATGGGGGCATGTGGTCAGCGTTAAAAAACGGCACGCCTTTGCCAAAGCGCTTGAAATTGAGAATCCTTCCGCTGAGCGTATTGAACCTCCCTGCCCCCATTTCAGGCGCTGCGGCGGCTGCTCCTGTCAGCACGTTGCCTATGAAGCTACACTTTCATATAAGCAGCAGGCTGTGCGCGACCACTTTGAGCGCATCGCAAAGCTGTCCGTCCCCGTTCTGCCTGTGGTTGCAGCTGACAATCCCTACGGCTACCGCAACAAAACAACCATGCCCGTTCAGCAAAGCAAGGAAGAAAGGCTTATTGCCGGCTTTTACGCCCCCCGTAGCCATCGCTTAATCGAGGTGAAAGACTGCCCCCTTTCCATGCCCCAAAGCTTGGAGCTAAGCAATCTGGTGCTGTCATGGGCAAACAAAAACGGTGTTTCGGCCTACGATGAAGAAACAGGGCAAGGGCTGCTGCGCCATATCGTAACCCGTGTGAACCAGAAAGGCCAAAGCATGCTCACCCTGGTGATTAATGGCGGGGAGCTTCCCCATCAGAACGAGCTGCTAACAAAGCTGGCTGGTTATCAAGGACTAGTCTCTGTAAACCTGAGCATCAATCAGGAAGAAGGAAATGTCATTTTAGGTGACCAAGCAAAAAACATCTGGGGCCAAAGCCATCTTGAAGAGCGTCTCCTCGGCATTGATTTTCGCCTTTCTCCCCACAGTTTTTTCCAAGTAAATACCCCTCAGGCGGAGCGCCTGTTCAGCGCCGCCCTTGCAATGTCGGGAGTATCTAAAAACGATACTGTAGCCGATATTTACTGCGGTACGGGCACCTTGTCGCTGCTGTTTGCACCCCATGCCAAAGAAGTGGTCGGGATTGAAATAGTGGATCCAGCAGTGCAAGACGCAAAAAAGAATGCCATCAATAACCAAATTAATAACACAAGTTTTTTCACAGGCGCTGCCGAAGAAGTGTTGCCCGCTATGGTGAAAGACGGCTTCCGCCCCTCAATCGTGCTGCTTGACCCGCCCCGAAAAGGTGTTGATGTAAAGGTACTGGACGCAGTGATAGCTTCAGGGGCAGACCGGATCGTATACATCAGCTGTTATCCCGCGACCCAGGCCAGAGATTGCGCCTACCTTGCAGAGCACGGTTACTTCCCCGT
>CAYFTJ010000008.1:37656-47178 GCA_964346155.1 uncultured Oscillospiraceae bacterium | reverse complement strand
TTAGTAAGGTAAAATAGCAATCGGAGATAAAGCAGGGCCTCAATCGGAGATAAAGCAGGGCCTCATTTGGTTGCCAGCTACTACCTATATTTGTTATATTTCCGAATGTTGGGGCAAACTATCAGTAGAATGAGCGATAAAATCAGCGTAGACATTTTTGCAAGCATAGTAAGCAATGCTGTGAACATAAACCGCTTTGATTTTTGATAAGGAGAAAACACATGAATAAACCACCGGCTAAAGAAATATGGCAACCCAAAAACATACCCGATATTATTTTCAGGAGCAGCGAACTCTACAGGGACAAAGCTGCCTTAATCTCGGGGGGGAGAATGTCATAAATTAACTTTCATTGAACTGCGCAATGAGGTTGTTCGCGCCGCTCTAAGCCTACAAAAATCAGGCGTTAAAAAGGGCGACAAAGCCCTGATTATTTCAGAAAATCGACCGGAATGGGTGATAGTTGATATGGCGCTAATGTTGCTGGAAGCCATATCCGTACCGATTCATAGAAACATGTCTCCGGAACAAATTGGCGTTGTTGTTGATGAAGTGGAGGCAAAATACGCTTTTGTTTCCGATAAAACTGCGTTGTCCATTGTTGGCGATTATATAGAAAAAATTGATAAAATAGTCATGTTTGAAAAGCAGGACATGACTGATACTAAAATCAAGTCTAAAATCAGCCATTTTTCCGACTTGATGGCAGAAACAGAGATTGATGATAGAACGATAGAGGACTGGGCGCATCGTGCTCAACAAATAAACAAGAATAATATCGTAACAATTATCTACACCTCTGGCACAACCGGCAAACCAAAAGGTGCTTGTTTAATGCACGCTAATTTTATTTCAATGATAATGGGCAAGATTGAAATATTTGTTAAAAGGTTTTCGCTGGGGGTTAGGGTATAGGTCCCGTCTCCGTTATCCACTATGTCCGCATAAACGCTTCCGCCTTCTTCAATATGCAAATAGGTAATTAGCGAGGTTTTTTGCGGCCGCCATTCTCCACCTTTTTGTACTGTGACCTGAACGAAGTTGTAGCTGCTTTTGATAAAGAGCCCTTAAAGTGGAGGGTATATTTCCATTTAGCTCTTTTTACCTAGATGAGGCGTGGCGAGCTTATTGGACTATCGTGGCGTGATATTTCGCTTGATGGTTTATTTTTGGAAGTTAATAACGCTGCAATCTACATTAAAGGACAGGGAATCGTATTATCTAATGTAAAAACACAAACTTCGCGTAGACATATATCATTTTCAAAAGAGGTGGGAGAACTACTCTCATCACTAAAAAAAGAGCAAGAAAAGGAAAAAGCGAGATTGGGAACTGATTGGATAGATACAGACGCTGTTTTTACGCAGTATAACGGACAGCGCATACATCTGGATACTCCGCGCAATCGCATGGCAAAATTGTTAAAAAAGAACAACTTGCCTAATTTGAGTCCGCATGGATTAAGACATTTAGGAGCATCTATTCTGATCGCGCATGGCCAAGACATAAAAACGGTTCAGCACCGACTTGGACACTCCCGTGCATCAACTACCATGGACGTTTATGCGCATGTTTTTAATCACAAAGATAAAGAAGCTTCAGATATGCTTGAAAAGATACTTGTGCAAAGCAAAAACGAATCGAAATAACCTGAGCTGGCACCAAAATCGGCACCAAAAGTAAAATATCAAAACATCAAAATCCCCTATATCTGTTATAGATACAGGGGATTTTACTGGTGCGCCCTAAGAGATTCGAACTCCTGACCTCTTGATTCGTAGTCAAGCACTCTATCCAGCTGAGCTAAGAGCGCAGGCTGATTTAATCAGCAAGCAATAGTATATCAGCGCCAGAGAAAAAAAGCAAGCCTTTTGGGGAAAGAATTTTGAAAGGATTTTGAAATCATTTTCAGAAGATGGAAAAATGCGGATGATTCAAGTGACTCCTACAGCGGATGATTCAACAGATTTTGTTTGACAGAGCAATTCAACTATGATATACTCTATGATTGCATTCGTGTCGAGTTTTTTATGCGGTTTTTTGAGCTGTAAATCAGCCGCTTCATGAAAAAACCAAGACGGAAATGTAGAGAATAAAGGGGTGATGGTGCATGGTTCACGACGTACACATGGGCAAGCAACACGGAAGGATGAGTTTTTCCCGCAACCAAGAAGTGTTGGATATGCCCGATTTGATTGAAGTACAGAAGAATTCTTATCGCAAATTCTGGGAAGAAGACTTTAGGGAAGTACTGGCGGATTCCTCTCCGATTTCCGGATACAATGAAAACCTCTCTTTGGAATTTGTCGACTATACGTTAGACAGCCAGCCAAAATACTCGGTAGAACGCTGCAAAGAACGGGACCTGACCTATTCCGCGCCGCTGAAGGTTTTTGTGCGCTTGAAAAACAGGGAAACGGGCGAAATCAAAGAAACCGAAGTATTTATGGGCGATTTCCCCTTGATGACCGAAAACGGGACCTTCTTAATTAATGGAGCCGAGCGCGTGGTTGTCAGCCAGCTTGTCAGATCTCCCGGCGCCTACTATTCCATGGAAGTGGACAAGGCCGGCAAAAAACTGTTCTCTGCCCAGGTAATCCCCAACCGCGGCGCCTGGCTTGAATTTGAGTCCGACTCGAACGACGGCCTGTGGGTGCGTATCGACAGGGCCCGTAAACTGCCCATCACCGCTATTTTGCGCGCGCTTGGTTATGGCACGGACAGCCAGCTCATCGACCTCTTAGGGGAAGATGAGAAGCTGCTTGCCACCATTCAGAACAACGACACCAACATCAAATCCACCAGCGACGCGCTGCTGGAAATCTACCGCCGCCAAAAGCCCGGCGAGCCGCCGACCGAAGACGGAGCGCGCCAGCTTTTATCCAGCCTCTTTTTTGACCGTAAGCGCTATGACTTAATGCGTGTTGGCCGTTACAAATACAATAAAAAACTGGGCGTATCCGCCCGTATTGCCGGCCACGAAGCCGCCAAGGATGTTATTAATGAAGAAACGGGCGAAGTAATCATCAAAAAAGGCGACATCATCACCCGCCAGCAGGCGGAAGAAGTGCGTGATGCCGCCGTCAACGTGGTGTATTTGCAGGTGGGCAACCACGTGCATAAGTGCGTTGGCAATAACTTTGCCGATGCTTCCAAGTTTCTGCCCTTTGACCCCAAAGAATGCGGCATTCAGGAATTTGTTCACTACCCCACCCTGAAAACCCTGATTGACAATGTTCCCGAAGAGGACTTAAAGCAGGCTGTTCGTGAAAACGCCCATCTGCTTGTGCCCAAAATCATCCAGATTGACGATATTATCGCGTCCATCAGTTATCTGCTTGGTCTGCCTCATGGCGTTGGCACGGTGGACGATATTGACCACCTTGGCAACCGCCGTGTGCGCTCTGTAGGCGAACTTTTACAAAATCAGGTGCGCATCGGTATGTCAAGGCTGGAGCGTGTTGTGCGCGAGCGCATGGCCATTCAGGACGCCAACGATGTAAAGCCGGGCGATTTAATTAACATTCGCCCCGTGACGGCTGCCATCAAGGAGTTTTTCGGCTCCTCCCAGCTTTCACAGTTCCTTGACCAGCCCAACCCCATGGCGGAATTGACGCATAAGCGCCGTATTAACGCCTTAGGCCCGGGTGGTCTTAACCGTGATCGCGCCGGCATGGAAGTGCGTGACGTTCACTACTCGCACTACGGCCGTATCTGCCCCATTGAAACGCCTGAAGGCCCCAACATCGGCCTGATCGGCTCACTGGCAACCTATGCGCGCATCAACGAGTATGGCTTTATCGAAACGCCCTACCGTATGGTGGATCCTGAAACCCACCGCGCAACCGACGAAATCAGGTACATGACTGCCGATGCGGAAGACGAGTACGATATTGCCCAGGCCACCGAGCCGCTGGATGAAGAGGGCAACTTTGTCAACGACATGGTTACCGTAAGGTCCAGGGAGGATGTCAAGATGGTACCTGCCGATCAGGTGCAATACATCGACATTTCGCCCAAGCAGCTGGTATCCGTTGCTACCTCCATGATTCCCTTCCTTGAAAACGACGACGCCAACCGCGCCCTGATGGGCACCAACATGCAGCGTCAGGCCGTTCCGCTGCTTACGCCTGAAGCGCCGATCGTAGGCACCGGCATGGAGTATAAGGCTGGCCATGACTCAGGCGTAGCCCTGTTTGCAAAGCACAGCGGCGTTGTGGATAAGGTGTCTGCTGAAGAAATCATTATCCAGGACGCAAGGGGTGAAAAATATTCTTACAGGCTGAACAAGTTTGTCCGCTCCAACCAGTCTACCTGTATTAACCAGCGTCCCAAGGTGGATGAAGGCCAGCAGGTAGAGATTGGCGACCTGCTCGCGGATGGCCCTTCAACCGACAACGGTGAAATCTCCCTTGGCAGAAACGTCTTAATCGGCTTTATGACCTGGGAAGGCTACAACTATGAGGACGCTATCCTCATCAGCCGCCGTTTGGTCAGCGAAGACGTTTACACATCCATTCATATTGAAGAATACGAATCCGAAGCCCGTGAAACCAAGCTTGGCCCCGAAGAAATTACCCGAGATATTCCCAACGTGGGCGCCGAGGCCGTCAAGGACCTTGATGAGCGCGGCATTATCCGCGTAGGCGCCGAGGTGCGCGCCGGGGACATTCTGGTCGGCAAAGTAACCCCCAAGGGTGAAACCGAACTGACCGCCGAAGAGCGCCTCCTGCGCGCCATCTTCGGTGAAAAAGCCCGCGAAGTGCGCGATACCAGCCTCAAAGTACCCCATGGCGAAGGCGGTATCGTGGTTGCGGTCAAACTCTTCACCCGTGAAAACAAGGACGAAATGAGCCCCGGCGTCAACGAGTCGGTCCGTGTATATATTGCCCAGAAGCGTAAGATTTCCGTGGGCGACAAGATGGCGGGCCGCCACGGCAACAAGGGCGTTATCAGCCGTATTCTGCCGGAAGAAGACATGCCCTACCTGCCTGATGGCACGCCGCTGGACATTGTCCTCAACCCCCTGGGTGTTCCTTCCCGTATGAACCTCGGCCAGGTACTGGAAGTACACCTTGGCATGGCAGCCAGGATTCTTGGCTGGAAGGTAGCCAGCCCCGTTTTTGACGGAGCCAGCGAGCAGGACATCGAAGAATGCCTCGCCAAGGCCGGCCTTAGGCCAGACGGCAAAACCATCCTGTATGACGGACGTACCGGCGATCCTTTTGAAAACCCCGTAACGGTGGGCTACATGTATTTCTTGAAATTGCACCACCTGGTTGACGACAAGATGCACGCCCGCTCTACCGGCCCCTACTCACTGGTTACCCAGCAGCCCCTGGGCGGTAAGGCCCAGTTTGGCGGACAGCGCTTTGGCGAAATGGAAGTGTGGGCGCTTGAAGCCTACGGCGCAGCCAACACCTTGCAGGAAATCCTGACCGTCAAGTCGGACGACGTGGTTGGTCGTGTGAAAGCTTACGAAGCCATCGTGAAGGGACAGTCCATCCCTACGCCCGGCATTCCCGAGAGCTTCAAGGTATTGACCAAGGAACTTAGGTCCCTGTGCCTTGATATCGACGTGAAGGACGAGCACGGCAACTCCATTGAAATTCGTGAGTTTGAAGACGATATGCAGCCCATCCCCGATAGGGAGCCCGTGCAAGACGAGACAGACGAAGCGCCTGTCATTACCGAAGAAGATTTGGCCGGTATCAATCTGGATGACATTTCAATCATCGGTGAAGAAAATGACGAAGGTATGCTGTCGCTGGATGATTTGGGCTTTGAAGGGGACGACGACCTGGACAGCGATGACGACGATGACCTTATTTTATAAGGCGGAGGGCAATAGATGTTTGATTTAAATGATTTAGATTCCATTACAATAGGGATGGCCTCGCCCGAAAAAGTGCGTGAATGGTCCAAGGGCGAGGTAACCAAGCCTGAAACCATTAACTACCGTACCTTAAAGCCCGAGCGCGGCGGTCTGTTCTGCGAGCGCATCTTTGGCCCTGTCAAGGACTGGGAGTGCTCCTGCGGCAAGTACAAGCGCGTCAAATATCGTGACAAGGAAAAAATCTGCGAAAAGTGCGGCGTTCAGGTTACCCGCGCCAAGGTGCGCCGTGACCGCATGGGTCATATCGACCTGGCGGCGCCCGTCAGCCATATTTGGTATTTCAAGGGCATTCCAAGCCGCATGGGTTTGCTTTTGGATATGTCTCCCCGCAACCTTGAAAAGGTGTTGTATTTCGCTTCCTTTGTGGTCATTAATCCCGGCAATAGTGAAGTGACCAAGGTACAAAAATACGACTTAATCAACGACAATATGGTGCGCGCCATCCGCGCCCTGCCTGCCGACATTCGCGGCGACTTTAAGGCCGGCATCGGCGCCGAAGCGGTTAAGGAATTGCTGGCCGAGCTTGACCTTGAAGGCATCAGCGCCATGCTCAAGGAAGAAATTTCTATTCTGGTTGAAAAAGAGCGCAACAAGGACGTGATCGGCCAAAAGCGCAGCCATGCCATCAAGCGCCTGGAAGCCATCGAAGCTTTCCGTTTGAGTGGCAACCGTCCCGAGTGGATGATTATGGATGTGCTGCCCGTCATTCCGCCCGACCTGCGCCCCATGGTGCAATTGGACGGCGGCAGATTTGCCACCAGCGACTTGAACGACCTGTACCGCAGGGTGATTAACCGCAACAACCGGTTAAAAAAGCTGCTGGAAATGGGCACTCCTGAAATCATCGTGCGCAACGAAAAACGTATGCTGCAGGAAGCTGTTGATGCCCTGATTGACAACGGCCGCCGTGGCCGTCCTGTAACTGGCCCCGGCAACCGCCCCTTAAAGAGTCTGAGCGACCTATTGCGCGGCAAGCAGGGACGCTTCCGCCAGAACCTCTTGGGCAAGCGTGTTGACTATTCCGGCCGCTCAGTTATCGTTGTAGGTCCCGAACTGAAACTGCACCAGTGCGGTTTGCCCAAGGACATGGCGCTTGAGCTGTTTAAGCCCTTTGTCATGGAGCGCCTGGTCAATACCGGCATTGCCAACAACATCAAGTCCGCCAAGCGCGCCGTTGAGCGCATGCTGCCTGAGGTATGGGACATTCTGGAGGGCGTGATCAAAGAGCATCCCGTGCTTTTAAACCGCGCCCCCACCTTGCACCGCTTGGGCATTCAGGCCTTTGAGCCGGTACTGGTTGAAGGTAAAGCCATCAAGCTGCACCCCCTTGCCTGTACCGCCTACAACGCCGACTTTGACGGCGACCAGATGGCCGTTCACGTGCCGCTGTCTGCCGAAGCGCAGGCTGAAGCGCGCTTTTTGATGCTGTGTGCCAACAACATCATGAAGCCCCAGGACGGCAAGCCCGTTATTTCCCCCACCCAGGACATGGTCATTGGCTGCCACTACCTGACGATGCAAAACGGGGAAGAGCTGAAAGAAAAGTTTATCTCTGAAGGCGATTTTAAAACCCGTGAGGAAGGTGAAAAAGCCTACCTTGAAAGCCTGCCCTGCTATTGTGATCAACACGAAGCGGAAATGGCTTACGGCGAAGGGATTATCAGTCTTCAAACGCCCATCCGCGTGCGGCTTGAGCGCACCTTTGAAGGTGAAACGGACAGCCGCCTGATTGAAACCACATTAGGCTTGCTCATTTTCAACGAAGCTATTCCGCAGGACCTGGGCCTGAAGCCCCGTGAGAGCCTGGATGATATGTTCGTGCTTGAAATCGACAAGGAAGTCGTGAAAAAGGACCTGTCCAAGGTGGTCGAAAAGTGCTTCCATGTGCACGGAGCAGCTCTGTGCGCGGAGGTTCTGGATGGCATCAAGCGCATCGGCTATGAGTATTCAACCCGCGGCGCCATTACTGTTTCCTTTGCCGATATTATTGTTCCGGAAGAAAAACAGAAGTGGCTGGAAGAAGCTGACCAGGAAGTGCGCAAAATTCAGCAGGCCTACCGCAGGGGTCTCATGGATGATGACCAGCGCTATCAGCTGGTGATTGAAGTGTGGAACAACGCCACCAACAGACTGAAAAACCGGGTCATGCCTATCCTGCAAAAGGACAACCCTGTTTACATGATGACCAACTCCGGCGCCCGTGGCTCGGTGGGCCAGGTTGCCCAGCTTGCTGGTATGCGCGGCCTGATGGCTTCGCCCAGCGGCAAGGCGCTTGAACTGCCTATCCGCTCCAACTTCCGTGAGGGACTCTCCGTGCTTGAATTCTTCATGTCCTCGCACGGCAGCCGCAAGTCGCTTGCCGATACCGCCCTGCGTACCGCAGACTCCGGCTACCTGACCCGCCGTCTGGTTGATGTATCGCAGGAAGTTATCGTTAAGGAGCTTGACTGCTTTGAAACCCTGGGCGAAAGGGTCAGGGGCATCAGCGTTGAAGCCCTCGGCGGCATTGAGCCCCTGGGTGAGCGCATTCTTGGCCGCACAGCGGCTGAAGACGTTATCCACCCGGTAACGGGCGAGATCATCTGTCACGTCAATGACGCCATTACCCACATACTCTCCAAGCGTATCGTCGAAGCGGGTGTTACCAGGGTGCAGGTGCGCAGCGTCCTTACCTGCCGCTGCAAGGATGGTGTATGCGCCAAGTGCTACGGTTCCAACCTGGCCCATGGCGGCGATGTTGAAATGGGTGAAGCGGTCGGTATCATTGCTGCCCAGGCAATTGGTGAGCCCGGCACGCAGCTGACGATGCGTACCTTCCATACCGGCGGCGTTGCTTCCGGCGAAGACATCACGCAGGGTCTTCCGCGTGTTGAAGAGCTTTTTGAAGCGCGCAGACCCAAGCGTGAAGCGGTGCTTGCTGAAATTGGCGGCAAGGTTTCCTTTACCACCAATAAAAAGCGGGATGAAATCGTTATCACCAGCGAGTATGACGCTAGCGAAAAGAAATCCTATCCCGTGCACTACGGCGCCCGTGTGAAGGTGGAAGACGGCGACATCGTCAAACCCGGCGACGAGCTGATTGAAGGCTCCATCAACCCCCACCATCTGTTGCGAATTTTGGGTGTCAAGGCTGTTCAGGACTACCTTTTGCACGAAGTATTAAGCGTGTATCACAGTCAGGGCGTTGGCATCAACGACAAGCACATCGAAGTGATTGTGCGCCAGATGCTGCGCAAGGTGCGTGTGGAAGATTCCGGCGATACCGACCTTCTGCCCGGCGCTCTTGAAGACATTTTCGCCTTTGAGCAGGCCAACGAAAAGGCCATTGAAGAAGGCGGGCGTCCTGCTACCGCCAAGCGCATTCTCCTCGGCATTACCAAGGCGGCGCTGGCGACCGACAGCTTCCTGTCGGCGGCCTCCTTCCAGGAGACCACCAGGGTGCTGACCGAAGCGGCCATTAAGTCCAAGAAAGACCCGCTGACGGGCCTGAAGGAGAACGTCATCATCGGTAAGCTCATCCCCGCAGGCACGGGCCTGAACGCCTACCGTGAGTTCGCCGAGGAGATCGTCCCCGACCGCGAAAAGCCGGCCGAGGAGGAGACCACGGCAGAGCCGTATGACGGCGA
>CAYFTJ010000008.1:0-37646 GCA_964346155.1 uncultured Oscillospiraceae bacterium | reverse complement strand
GGCCTGAAGCGCTACCGCGACATTCAATTGCACGAAGCGTACTAAGTTTATTCATTCAAAAACCCCCGAAGCTTTTCCTCGGGGGTCTTATTTTATATCATTTTTTAGGATAACCACGAAATCAGCGTTTCCTCGTCAAAACCAATCATAGACTTTTGCCCGCTTCGGATAATGGGTGTTCGCAAAAACTGCGGGTTTTCAAGGAGTATTTCCGTCATTTTTTCTTCTGACCCGGTATAGGCGATGGGATGCTCTCGGACTTTGGGGTTGTCAAAATCAATCAAGGACTTGATGTTGCCCTTGGCGAAGGTATCCAGTTCCCTTTTCCCTAAGCAGTGCTTTTGCAGGTTTACTTCCTGAAAGGCGATGCGGCGCTCCTTCAAAAAACGCAGGGCTTTTTGCGTATCAAAGTTCTTTTTAAGGTAGTAGATTTGCAGGTTCATTCTTCATTTTCCTGGCTGTCAAAGGGGAGAAGCACGCGGTTTGTTCCGTCTTCCCACAGCTTTTCCAGGTTGTAATAGTCGCGCTCTTCATGGCGGAAAACGTGGACAATCACATCGGCATAGTCCATAACAACCCAGGCACCCTCGCTGATGCCGTCTGTACGCCTTAAATCCATCCCGCTTTTTTCGCCAGTTGTCCGGACATAGTCTGCCAAGCCTTTCACTTGCAGTTGGTTAAAACCGCTGGCAATCACCAGATAATCGGCCAAGGTGGTAAGCGGAGCGACGTGGAGGACAACGATGTCCTGCGCCTTTCGTTCGTACAGGGTTTGGGCGATGGATAATGCTTTTTGTTTAGAATCCATAATTTCCTCTCTTTCTATTGGATGGGCATATTTGTTAGGCTTTCAAGGGCATCAAGCGACTGGGTAGAATATTCGCCGCCTGAAGCTAGAATATATC
This sequence comes from uncultured Oscillospiraceae bacterium, assembly GCA_964346155.1. Classification (GTDB taxonomy): domain Bacteria; phylum Bacillota; class Clostridia; order Christensenellales; family Aristaeellaceae; genus DTU024. Next base: position 36,741 of record CAYFTJ010000008.1, on the reverse strand, counting down.
TTCGGGTGGACTTTAGGCAAAGGATGGCTGCCTCTTTTAGCGATTGGCGGGCGACCTTTCGTATCTCGTTTAAACCGTCAAAGGAGCGCCGTCCGGGTTCAATCATGTCGGCGACAAAGATGCAAAGCTCAACACCGCTCATGCCCGGGCGGCCGACGGTGTGATAGCGGATAGCGTTTAGCACTTCTTCATCGCGAATGGCAAACTTTCGCTTGCATAGATGGGCTCCTACCAGTCCGTGCAACAATGCGCCCGAGCGCAAGGTTTTTTTATCGCTCGTCAGTTTCTGGCCGATTGCGATGTGCTGCATTTCTTTCAGCGGCATATTTTTGGCATAGTCGTGCATCAGGCCGGCAACGGAACATTTAAAGGGATTGATTTGATGAATAAACGCAAGCTCAACCGCTGTTTTGCGCACCGACAGGGAGTGATTAAAGCGACTGGTCGTGACCACCTTTTGCAGGCTTTTTTCACTGCCGGGGAGGTAAAGCCCGGTATCTGCGATATAGCGGACAACATTAGGGTGCAGGGCCCCTTCATCGGCAATCATGTGCCTAAACCGCAGCCTAACGGTATGCGTGTCCGGACGAATTTTTCTTGGATAGAGCGCAACGGCGCTAAGGCCACGGGCTTTACATTTTTGTATTGCTTCATTGACCCGATCGCCTACCCTTGGCCACAGAACGATGTTGATATCTTGAAAGGCGCGGATGTTGCCTAAAAGCAGGCTATCTATCTCATGGGCGCCGATAATCAGCCAAAGACGGCTTCCGGAAAACCTGTACTTAACATCTTTCACGAGTGTTCCATAGTCGCAGGCGGAAATACGCGACGAGAAAAAGGAGGGTGTGAAAAGTGAAAAGTCAGGATGGGCGGAGATTGTGTGCTGTACCATGTGTTGCCGCTGCGCTAAAGAAGCGATGGTTCGGGTTTCCGCTTTGTTAATAGGCACCATGACAAGGCCGCTTAAGTTCAATTGTTCAAGGGCGGTTTGGGCGATTTCCATATGACCGGAATGAATCGGGTCATATAAACCGGGTAAAATGCCTAGGTGATACACGCACAGTCTCCTTCGTCTTATGGTTCCATTATAAACGATTGCCTGCAAAATGAAAAGGGCAGGGTGGTTAAAGGAGCCAAAGAAGAACAATAAAAATTCGCCCGGTGAACGGGCGATAAGAGACTGAAACATGGACTTTAGTATTAAGCTTGCTGAACCGGCTCGTGGATTTCTTGCAAGAGTATCTTGTCGTTTTCAAGCAGCAGGGTACTGCCTTGGGGCACAAAGGGGTCTCCATCACGCTGAACCATAACAATCAGGCGATTGACAGGCAAATTTAAATCCCTGATACGCTGGTCAACCCATTTGTGTCCCTTGGGAATTGTAAACTCAATCAGGTCATGGCCTTCTCGGTCAAAGTATTGGACACCGGCTAATACGATCAGGTCGTTTTCTTCAAGCTTTACCTCCCCCCTTGGGACAATGGCCTTACCTTTTCGCATGATCTTGGCGACGATAAAATCAAAGGTGAGCCTCAGGTCTTTGACCATGGTGCCGACCAAACGGCTGCCGGGTTGGATTTTTGTTTCCAAAAAGCCGATTCTCGCTTTGTCTTGGTAGTAGTTGTAGGTTTGCATGACGGTGTCGTTGGGATCAAGCATATTCAGCTTTCTTGAAGCAGGGGGCATCAAGCTGCCTTGTACCAAAGAGGAAAGAACACAGATGCCAAAGACAATGTGATAAATGTCGCTTGTAAATTTTGCGCCGCTGTTGACTGCCAAAATGGCAAAGGCGATGGCGGCTGCGCCACGAATACCGGCCAAAGAAATCATGTGCAGCTGATTTTTCTTGAGCTTAAAGGGAAGCATGAGCCCCCAGACGCTTGCCGGACGGGCGAGGATGGTCATAAACACCATGATGGCAAGGGCGATGGGGAAGGTTTTAAGAAAGTCGTGAAAGTTAGACAGAAGTCCCAACACAAAAAACAGAGCGATCTGCATGATTTGGGAAAACCCGTCAAAGAAGAAGACCGTTTCACGCTTTCCTCTAAACTCCATGTTGCCAAGGCAGATACCCAGGATATAGAGCGCAAGGTAGCCGTTGCCGCCAATGATGCTGGCTGAGGCGTAGGTAATAAGAATAATGGCGGCCATGAACACAGAGGATAGGCCGGCTTCATTGACCTTTTGGAAGCGTAGGAATTTGCCGACTAAAAAGGCATAGACAAAGCCTACCCCAAGTCCGATGGTAACTTGGCTAACAACCATGAGCGGGATGGACATTTTCGAACCCAGCATAACTGACAGGAAAACCATGGTCATGGTATAAGCAGTTGGGTCGTTGGATCCGCTTTCGAGTTCAAGGAGCGGAGCAGTATTGTATTTTAAGTTCAAGTTCTTGGAGCGTAATATGTTGGAAACGCTGGCATAGTCAGTGGAGCCGACAATGGAGCCGATGAGCATGCCTTCCAGCATGGAAAAGCCCAAAATGTAGTGGCAGAATAGCCCAGTTAAAAGGGCGGTTGCTATAACGCCCAAAGAAGCTAAGATGATGGCTTCTTTTGCCACTGGCTTGGTCATTTTCCAGCTGGTGCCAAAACCGCCGTAGAACATAATGACCATCAAAGCGACGGTGGCAACACCGTCAGCAAATCCGTAGTCGTTAAAATCAAGGCCAAGAAGCCCAAAACCCATGCCCAGTACGATGAAGAGCAATAAGGCGGGAACGCCGTGTTTGTTTGATACTCTAATAGCAAACAGGGCAAGAATGAGAATGATGCCAAGAATTAGAAATTGCATAACCCCTCCAATTGATAGCGGTTTATATAGAAGAAACTTGTAGAGCCAAATAAGAATAAACGCCTAGGTAAGGTTCACCAGCATTTAGAACAGTTTGTTGTCAAAAACAACAACGCTTTTTGGATTATACGGAAAAAGGCAGGTTTCTGTCAAAAAGGGTAAAAAGCCTCTTAGAAAAACCTCCGCCATGTAGCGGAGGCATAAAAACGAAAAAAACCATGTTACTCCTGGGGCTTGCTTTCCGGCTGGTAGGCAGTACCAAACCAGATAATGTCGTTAAGCGGTCTTTTTTTGGGATTTTTTGGGGCATTGATTTTTTTGTTTTGGAAGACCATGGTGGTGGAGGAGCCGCCATCTAAATTATAAGCATTGATGATGGGGCCAATTTCAATGCCCTCATGGGTGGTGTTTCCGAGGTTATATACAACTTCAGTAAATTGTTCAAGGTTCAGCCCGACGGAACCGGGATCTTCTGGGCCTTCGCAGGAAATGCACAGGTATTCAAGCGGGCCGATTTGAGCAAGGCACATACGCTGGGCTGCAATATAGGGGCCGTTGTTGTGGTTGGGGAAGGTTGTCCGCTTTACCCCGTTGATAACCAGGCCCGGGCCGAAGGTAAAGCCGTTGATGGGGGTGTAGTCGATGTTTTCAATGTCCTTGTTGGTAGCAGCCTCCAGAATATGCAGATCGCCGTTTTCATCGATGATCAGCACGTCATGTTCTCCAATACAGCGGGTGCGGTAGACTTTTCCTTGTCTTGCCACATAGCCTACATTGTTTTTGGCGGAAAAATAGTCGCCGTTGATTGCAAAGACAGCGTTGACGCGCTTTGCAATCGTTGCGCCCAGCGCCATGTTGGTAGAGCGATAGGTATGAGCCATTTCCGAGCGGATTTGGCTGGCGTTGGCGAGCTTTACGTGCGCAAACATTAAATTGGTGTCGTACTCACGGCCTTTCCAGATAGTAATGGAAATGGAAGGGTCTTGATACGCCCAATCGGAAAGATAGCCTTCGGGGTGGGGTTCCAAGCCGACCTTGGCGTCGATAGGTATGGTAACGATGCTGCCTGTTTCTTCAACTGCCATGGCAACGGAAGAAAAAAGGACAGCCAGCAGCAGTATCATGGCTAAGAGGGTGGGTCGTTTGGGTACGTTACTTTTCATAATGGTTACTCCTTACTTTTGCATAATGCCTTGATCAAAGAGGACGATGCCGTTTTCTAAAAATGATGGCGGAGGATTTTCAAAGCCTTTGATTTCTTTTTTGAACATGAGCTTGGAAAATACTTCCTGTTGCTGCGTGGGTTCGGTCAGTTCAAGGGGACGGTATTCCGGGCCGTGCTGCGTTTGATACGGGATAACCTGCATTTTGGAAAGCTGGATGCCGTCATCTTTTATTTGATAGGTGAATTGGAAAATGCCTGTTGAAGGATCGACCTTGGACATAGTACCAAAGGTAAAGTTGCCCGTTGAATACATGATGGGCTTTCCGTTATAAAAGTGAAAGGGCTGCAATACATGCGGATGGTGGCCCCAGATAAGGTCTGCGCCAAAATCAATTACTTTTTTGGCAAAGGCATATTGCCAGCTTTGCGGGGTCATGTGCGTTTCTCTGCCCCAGTGCAGGCTGACGATGATCAAATCACAGCCCTGCTCCTTGAGCTCATCGATACGGGCCTTAATTCTATTTAAATCGCTTTCCTGAGGGTAAGAAAAACCGACAAAGCCAATATGAACTCCCTTGACTGTAATCATGGGGTAAATGTCTGAACCATTTTTTTTGCCGGGGTAAACAGTGCCAAAATGCACAATACCGGCCTCATCCAGTGTGGCAAGGGAATCACGGTAGCCTTCTATAAAAAAGTCCATGGCATGGTTGTTGACGGTGTTGACAACTTCAACACTGCCTTCTACAAAACATTGGACGTGGTCGGGGGCTGCGATCAGGTTATACCGTTTGTCAGTGCTTCTGGTGCGGGTAGTGAAAACTGCTTCCAGGTTGGCGATGGTTAAATCATCCGCCTTGGTATATTGGATGGCCGTTGAGAATGGCCAGGCATGCCCTTTTTCATCAATGGTGGCATGGTAGCAGGAAGTGTGATTGGCGTACTGGATGGAGTCTCCGATGCTGCAGTCACCGACAAACGAAAGAAGCAAGGTATCAGAGTCAGTTGAAACGTTTTCGGGGCTATTTTGCAAAAGGGGTACTTCTGTTGAAACAGGTGCTTCGGTCACTTGCTCGGTGGGGGCGATGGAAGTTTCAGGAACTGGCGATAGCTTTGCTTCCAGTACAAACGGGTCTTCCTTGCTGCCTGTTCCGGCGCTTATGTGAATGAGGCTTGTATCCAGCCTGGCGGCTAGCCTTAACCCGATGTTTGTGCGCGGATAGGCGCCCCAGCTTAAGTGCCCGTCGTAGCCGACAATTTGCATCATATGGCTTTCGGGGGACTTAATAGTCGAAACCCAGTAGGGGCTGCATTTGTTTTTATCCACGTAAATGCGGGTGTTTTTTTGAGCGTAAGGGGTAGCGACAGCTGTGCGTACGGGAAAAACCCCATACATGGCTTTGGGCCAGCCGTAACGTTCAGTTAGGAACTGCTCGGTCGTCAAGGGGAAAAGCAGGCCTTGATTGTCCTGATCGACCAGGGCTTGACGAAGAGGATTGTCACCCAGGATTTTTTCCGGCATATCTTGGTTAAGGTAGGTATATAAATCACTTTCTTCATAGCCATTGATGCGGCGATAGCTGCGATCGCTGATTACTTTTTCATCTTCTACAAAAAGGACCTGGCTGGTGTCGATGATGTCTTCGGTTAAGATTAACGCGATTCCGTCCTGGTGTTCCAGCACCCGCCATAAAAGCGGCTTGACGGTACCATCTGCTTCGTAGGGATAAGACCCCAGCTGCACATATTGCCAGCCGACAGATTTTTCATAGCCGCGAAGATCGGACTGGGCAGCAGCAAAGCAGCAAAGGCTCATGGCAACCAACAGTAGCGCCCAAAGTTTTTTCATTGGTTCCTCCTGAAATGTACTATATGACAGTTTACCCAAACAGAAAAGGGCTGTCAATGTTTAACAAGATATTCGTCATGTTTGAATGCCAAAAACCACGCAAGAAAAAACACCCTCCGCAGACACGCGGAGGGTAAAATGTTAATAAAAAACTTAAATAGGGTAAAGCTTTGCGGAATCTGTTGCTTGATAGGCGCATATCCCTGCGCCAAGGGTAAAGAGGCTCATCAGCAGATAGCTCATGCCAACAGACAGGCTGGCGGACTTATCCACAGCAAACTCGCACAGGATGATGCCTGCCAAGCAAAGCAAAAAGCCAATCCACTGAATGGCAAGGTATTTGCCCGGTTTGCGCTTGTCTTTGGCATGCTTTTTCCATTGATGAAGAAAATAAAACATCATTCCGCCAAGGACCAAAGCTGCGTTTAACTGGGAAACCCGTACAAAAAGCCACCTGAGCATGCTGTCGCGGCGAAGGGATTCATAGAGGATTTGCGTTGTGCAATAGACGATAAAAAAGAGGTGAGCGCTGCGCCCGTTTTTACGGTTGCTTCTGATAAGAAAGGCAAAGAGGATAAGGGCTGTCAGCGCTTCCAAAACAAAGATGGCAAAATACCACTCACCCCACTCATTGCTGATGGCCAAAGGAAAAAAAGCAAACTTTATGTTTTCCACCATGGGCCCATAGCCTTCGCCGCTTAAGCCTTCGGCAAGGCGGCCTAAGGCAAGGGTCAGCGCGCCGGCAGGGGCGATAGAATCAAGGAAAGCGACAGGACGCTGCCCGGTGATTTTTGCCACCAGCAGCGCGGCAAGCACCACGCCTAAAATAGCGCCCCAGATGGCAAAGCCGCCCTCCTGTACCTTGAAAATGTTTTCAAGACCGATTTCGATATATAAAGTCAGCCTTGCCAGGCAATAATACAGCCTTGCGCCAATCCAGGCAAAAGGAATGGCGAGCAGACTAAATAGGCTGAGGGCATCCAGGGACTGGTGCCACTGTTTATGGAAAACAAAGAGAACAAAAAGACCTGCAGCTACAGACAAGGCAAGCGCCAGTGAAAAGGGGGTAACGGGAAAAGCGCCCACCGAAAAAAGAACAGACGGATTCATTGTACGACCTCCGTTCCACCAGTCAAATGAAAGCAAAGGTTGTTTTGCGAAATATTGGGCAGCTCCTGCGTCTGATGGGAGGCCGAACCTTCTGCAATGATTGCTGGATAAGGGGTTAAAAACATCAAGGCGATTAAAAATAATAAAATGATCAAAAGCCGAAAAACTGCTTTTTTCATGGCTCCTCCTTTGTGCAAACAAACTTAAAAGGTTACGGTTCATCTTACAAAATCCCCCTGGTTGTGTCAATAAGCGCCAACCTACCAAGCAGGCAAAGAAAACACGGCGGCACGCGATGAAAGCGTACCGCCGTGTTTGAATAAAAAGCTTATTCTTTTTCCTCCTGTTTTTTAGCAAGAGCAGCGACCAGGTCCTGGCTGCGCTTGAGGAAGCGGCGCAGGTCGTCCTTTTCCAAGGGGCGGGTTGCAAGGCGGGCCAGATCGTAAATCTGGGCGGCGATCAGTTCCTTTTTCTCTTCGTCTTTTACCTGAACCAAATCCTGAACGGTAGAAGATCTGGGGTTAACGACCAGGGTTTGTTTTTGTTGAAGGCCAAGATCCCGGCCGTAGAGGGCGTTCATATCGGCAAAGCGGCGCATCTGTTCGTCCTCTGTTAACAGAGCGTTGAGCTGTTCGTCTTGCAGGGGTTGGAGCTTCACTTCCAAAGTATCAAGCCCCGTGGCCTTGCGGAAAAGTGCCTGCATTTCTTCCTGGCTGATGGAGGAGTCGTCTTCTTCCTTGGCTTCAAGGCCTGAGATATCGGCGTCTACCCGCACAAAAGTGGGGGCGTTTTCGCCAAGGTTTGAAGAATATTCCATGAAGGAAAGGAAAGAAATGTCAATGACGGTGTCCATCACAACCACATCAATGTCCCGGTTGCGGTAAAGAGCGATTTGCCCTTCCTGGCGGGCGGCATCGCCAGTATAAATGACCTTCTTTTCCACCTTTTCCTTGTTGCGCTCCTGATACTCATCAAGGGTCAGGTAGTTGTTTTCGGTGGTCTTATACAGGAGGACATCCTTCATAGCCTCATAGAACTTGGCATCCCGCAGGCACCCGTACTTGATAAAGGGGTGGATATCGTCCCAATACTTTTCGTAGGTGGGGCGGTCGGTTTTAAACAGCCCTGTGAGTTTGTCGGCCACCTTTTTGGCGATATGCGCGGAGATTTTACGAACCTGCCCGTCGTTTTGCAAAAAGGAACGGGAGACGTTGAGCGGCAGGTCGGGGCAGTCGATAACGCCTTTCAAGACCAGTAAAAACTCAGGGATAATTTCTTTGATGTTGTCTGCCACATACACCTGCCTGTTAAACAGCTTGATTTCGCCTTCCTGACCGGCAAAATCCTGGCGGATGCGGGGGAAATAGAGAATGCCCTTCAAGTTAAAGGGATAATCCACATTCAGGTGCACCCAAAACAGCGGGTCTTCAAAGGTGTGAAACAGTTTGTGATAGGTATCGATATAGTCCTGGTCGGTGATGTCCTTGGGGTGTTTAAACCACAGGGGCTGTGTTTCGTTGATGGGCGTGGGTGCCGTTTCTTCTTCGCCTTCCTTGACCTCTTCGTTAGCGTCAACAAAATAGATGGGCACGGGCATAAAGGCGCAGTATTTATCCAGCACCTGCCTGATGCGGTGTGCTTGCAAAAACTCCTTTTCCTCCTCCATGATATGCAGGGTGATCAGGGTGCCGCGGGTGGAACGCTCGCCCGCCTTTATTTCAAAAGCAATACCGTCATCTGAATCCCAGCGAACGGCTTCCGCCCCTTCCTGGTGTGAAAGGGTATCAATGGTTACGTGGCTTGCCGCCATAAAGGAAGAATAGAAGCCCAAACCAAAGTGGCCGATGATGCCGGAGTCTTCCGCCTGGGTATAGTTTTTGACAAAATCTTCGGCGCCTGAAAGAGCTACCTGGTTGATGTATTTTTCCACCTCTTCCTGGGTCATACCGATACCGTTGTCTTCAAAAGACAGGGTGCCCTTTTCCTTATCAAGAGTCAGGGTGATTTTTAATTCTTCATCTTTGTCGGGGGACTGGATGAGTTTCAGTTTGGTAATGGCATCCACCCCGTTTGAAACCAGTTCGCGAATAAAGATATCTTTATCTGAATACAGCCAGCGCTTGATCACCGGCATGATGTTTTGCGCATCGATGGAGATGCTGCCTGTTTTAATGGACATAAGTTGCCTCCTTTTCTTTAATCAGTTACAATACGATTATACCACGAAGAGGGTGAATTGGACAAGTTTTTCTGGCACTCAACAAAGAAGAGTGCTAAAAGCAAGCCTGTACACCCGATACTAAACGCCAAGGGAGGGTACTCTGCTTATGAAAAGGGTCATAGCCGTTATTTTGCTGACGGTTTTGTGTTTTGCCACCATGGCTCAGGATTTTGTTGTGATGGATGGCGGCGAAGTGGTCTTAACCTTTGGCGGCGACTGTATCCTTGCCAGCGACCGCGGGGAAAGCGGAGAGTCCGACTCCTTTGAGCAGACCGTATTGCAAAAGGGCATGGATTGGCCGTTTTCCGGCATCAAAGACTTGTTTTCGCAGGACGATTTAACCCTGATTAACCTTGAATGCGTGCTGCACCCAAGCGAAGAAGGCTTTACACGGCGGCAGCACAATTTCAGGGGAGACCCTGCCTACGCCGCTATGCTAAGGCGCGCTTCGGTGGAAGTGGTGAATGTTGCCAACAACCATTTTGTGGACTATGGTTACAGAGGCAAACAATCCACCTACTTGGCGCTGGAAGCGGCGGGGGTGGCTTACGCGGGCTATGAAAACCTTTATGTTCGGGAAGTGAACGGTTTTTTAATCGGCTTTGGCGGCATACGGGAAACCATCTGGCTGGGCAATAAAAAAATCATGGATACGGATATTGCCGAACTCAAAGCCCAAGGTTGCGATTTGATAATATATAGCCTGCACTTTGGTATTGAATACGAAGAAAAACACAATGAGCTGCAAACCGAAATGGCACAACGTGCCATTGATCTAGGGGCCGATATTGTGGTGGGCACTCACCCGCATGTGGTGCAGGGGATAGAACAATACCAGGGCGGTCTGATTCTCTACTCCCTTGGCAATCTGGTTTTTGGCGGAAACCGAAGCCTGACGGTCTTTGATGGGCTGCTTGTCAGGGTACGGGTGCCGTTTTTTTCCGGCGGTGTCAGGGGTGATATGGAAGTGGAACTGATTCCCGTTGCCACCACCGGCGCCATCCCCGCCAACGACTTCCGGCCCATACTTTTGGAAGGCGCGCGCAAACAGGAAGTTCTGGCGCTGATTCAAAACGATACCGATTTTCCGATAAGTGAGACGGTTATTGTTGAACGAATTGTACAACAGGACAAATTAGTTGCAGATAATTGAGCTTTTTGTGTGAAGTTTGTCCTACAGATACGGCGTTTTTGTAGTATAGGACGATTTTGCTGGTCAATTATTGTTTTTTTGCTTACGGCCTGTTATAATAATTACAGGCTGATTTTTTACAGTTTAAATTTTTCAACCGGATATTTTTACAACCCCAAAAGTTGGACGACGCGCTCATCTTGGTAAATAAGGAGGGTAGGGATTGACCAAACGAGACCTTGATATGCACACCATCCTGGATATCCCTCTTTGGGAAAAGGTTCAGGACCAAATAGCAAAACTAACCGGCACCGCTATTATTTGTATTGATTATAAGGGAATTCCCGTGACCAAACATAGCGAGCGCACGGACTTTTGCAGCGTCATCAGGGAGAATCCCGTTTCCCGTAAACGGTGCTACCGCTGCGATGCGCTGGCTGCGCTTGAGGCCGTGCGTCTTGGAAGACCCTACATCTACCTTTGCCACTGCGGCATTGTGGATGTTGCGGTGCCCGTTAAGGTGGGGGATAAGTATCTTGGCGCTGTCATGTTTGGGCAGGTCCGCTTAGCCAATATCGATGCCCATACCAAGGTGGAACGTCTGGTGAATGAAATCAGTTCTTTCCAGGAAGAGGAGATGGCGGTGCGCCGGGACTTGATGGAAAAATATGAACGCCTGCCGGAAATGGAATATGACCGCATCGTAGCCATCGCGCAAATGATGGAAGCTCTTGTTTGTTATATTGTCGACCGTTCCATGAATAGCCGCAACCAGAAAGAGACCTACCAGTGGTTGTTGGGCAGGCTGGATAAAGATAATACCGTGCAAGAAATCCAAGAAATACAAGATATGGACTTTTCAAAATCATTCACCCTTGATTCCGTGTCCGTTTCAAAAAGCAGCGTGATTTATCCGGCGGTTGCCTACATTCACTGTCATCCGGAACACAAGGTGACCATGGCTGAGATGGCTGCCTTATGTCATTTAAGTCCCAGCTATTTTTCCCGGGTGTTTTCAAGGGAACTGGGGGAAAACTTTGTTACTTATGTCAATCGGCAGAAGGTGACCTTCGCAAAACAAATGCTCAGAGAAACAGATAAGAGTATTACCCAGGTTGCGGCGGAGGTAGGGTATCAGGATGCCAGCCATTTTATTAAACTGTTTAAACGCTTTGAGGGGATAACACCTCAAGTATACCGACAGTATGAATACAAGTAAGTTAAAACGGGAGGACAAGAGCTTCCTGTTTTTGCTTTGGATAAAACATATGATAATAATATAAATGTCAAAAAAGGCATAAACCGCAAAAAAATCACACGAAAAAATCACAAATAACAACAAAAACATATCATGACATATTAATACATATTTGTTATTCTAAATATATCAAAGTAGCGGGTAAGAGTGCCCCAATATATCGACCAATAATGTAGAGAAGGAAAGAAAAATGGAAAAAGTAAAAAAGACCGCAAAAATTTGGCTGTGTATAGCCATTGTTCTCATGCTCCTTAGTTCGATAGTAGTTTCATATGTACAAACCAAAGGTGGCAAGGTAGCCATGCAGGAGCTTATGCTCAAAACGGATGCGGGATATAGTATGTGTGCTTATCTTTTTATTCCCGAGGGTGTAACTGCTGAAAATCCTGCGCCTGCTGTAGTAACCAGCCATGGGTACTTGAACAATAAAGAAATGCAAGATGCAAACTATGTCGAGTTGTCCCGTCGTGGCTTTGTCGTCCTTGCAATAGACCAACCTTGTCACGGTGACAGCGAAATATTGAGTACCAATCCAGCAGATGGTGTGTATCAAGGTGCGCTTGCATTAAGTCGTTTACCGTTTGTTGATATTAATCGTATTGGCGTGACAGGACACTCAATGGGTGGAATGTCTTGTAATATAGCTGTTGCACAAGACAATCTCAATGAAAATCGCATCATATCCGCTGTACTGCTTAACTGTGCAGATGCAATGTATGTCGATGGTGACAAAAATTGGGCGAATATCTATGGTAATCGTGATGTGGCGATTCTGTCTTGCCAGTATGACGAGTTCTTTCATGCGTACATTGATGAGCAAGGCATTGCCCGACAGGCACCTTACTTTCTTGAGGGGAAAAATTCGCAGTCTTTCCTGAATTTCGGCGTTGATCCTACGGGTCTTGAGAAGCGAAAAGCTGATACTGTATATTATCAGGAAATTGATGGAAAGAAAGCAATGCGTGTAATTTATCATCCTGATATTATTCATCCTTGGGCTCACTTCTCTTCCAAAGCGACAAAAGGTGTAATTGATTTCTTTAGCGAAGCGTTAGACGCTCCCAACCCCATAGACAGTTCTGATCAAGTTTGGCAGTGGAAAGAGGGCTTTAATTTTGTTGGTTTGATTGGGTTTGCCATCTTCATCTGTTCTTTTACTACTCTACTGCTATTTACACCAATCTTTGCGAGTTTGCGTGCTGCCGAAGTGGTGGTGCCTACCCAGGTGAAGGATGGAAAGGGAAAATTGTGGTTCTGGCTAAGTCTATTGACAGGTGCTCTTTTCTCTATGCTTATTTATCGCTGGATTCTCAAGACCGGCACTTCGATGAAAGTTGCCCAAACTCAGGCAATGGGTTTAGGGTTGTGGTCTACACTAAGTGGTGTGTTTACCATTCTAAGCATGGTTGCATTCTATCTTTCTTATGGGAAAAAGAATGGAATGAACTTGTCGGATGTTGGTGTTAAAGTCTCACCTAAAAAACTTGGCTTAAGTGCACTACTTGCACTGATTGTTGTAGTTGTTTCTTATGGATGCATCTTCGTGGCTGACTATTTCTTCTACGCTGACTTCCGTATCTGGACCCTTGCGCTGAGAGCATTTAAAGCGCCTATTTTAAAATATCTTCCCTTTGGCTTACTGTTTGTTACGTTTTATGTGGCAAGCAGCGTTGCTACCAATTGCTTCAATTACAATAACATTGGTGGAAAGCTTAATGGAATTATCGTTGGTGTAATGACAGCTCTCCCCGCGCTGATTTTACCTTGGATTCAGTATATTACCTATTACAAAACAAAGGCGATGATGTGGCCGAGCAGTGCGATGCACGTCTTGTGGCTATTCCCTATTGTCTTGATTCTCTTTGGCACCACAATAATAAACCGAGTTATTTATAAGGTCACAAAAAATCCTTATATTGCAGGTATTATCAACGCTGCTATTGTTACCCTGTTGACCATCACTAACACTTCTACAACACCTGTGCTATAATAGTACCTACCTGACTTGTGGCCGTCGCTATGCGGCGGCCTTTTTCAAAATTAATAACCTTTCTGAAGGGAGTCAACGCTCATGAAATACATCATGTCCTTAGACCAGGGAACCACAAGCTCAAGGTGTATCCTCTTTGATAAGGCCGGAAATATCCGGGCTTTGGTGCAAAAGGAATTTCGGCAGATTTATCCCAGGCCCGGCTGGGTAGAGCACGATGCCGAGGAAATTTGGGATACTACCTTGGAAGTGTCCAGAGCAGCCATGGCCAAACTGGGCATCGAGGCCGATTCCGTCGCTGCTATTGGTATCACCAACCAGCGGGAAACGGCTGTTGTTTGGGACAAAAAAACTGGGGAACCCATATGCAACGCCATCGTGTGGCAGTGCCGCCGCACCTCCGATATCATTGACGACCTTCTCAAACAGGGGCATGGGGACACTATCCGCTACAAGACCGGCCTTGAACCGGATGCTTATTTTTCCGGCTCCAAAATCAAATGGATGCTGGACAATGTGCCTGGGGCAAGGGAGCGGGCGAAAAAGGGTGAGCTGCTTTTTGGCACCATTGATACCTGGCTTATCTGGAAATTGACCGATGGCAAAAAGCATGTAACCGACTACTCCAACGCCAGCCGTACGATGATTTATAATATCCGTGAACTTTGCTGGGATAAGGAGCTTTTGGACTTGCTTGATATACCTGCCTGCATTTTGCCTGAAGTAAAGCCTTCAAGCTTCGTGTATGGCAAAACGGAGTTTGAGCATTATGGCGGGGAAATTCCCATCGCCGGGGCGGCGGGCGACCAGCAGTGCGCGCTGTTTGGGCAGTGCTGCTTTGAACCCGGTCAGATGAAAAACACCTACGGTACCGGCTGTTTCCTGCTTGTAAATACAGGAGAAGAGATCGTTGAAAGTAAAAACGGCCTGGTAACCACCATTGCCGTTGGTCTTAAAGATCAGGTAATATACGCCCTTGAAGGCAGTATCTTTGTGGCGGGGGCTGCCATTCAGTGGTTAAGAGATGAATTGCATGTGCTTTCCGATGCCGCTGAAAGTGAAGAGTACGCCGAAATGGTGCCTGACACGGCCGATGGCTATGTGGTGCCTGCTTTTACCGGCCTTGGCGCCCCGTACTGGAGCCAGCATGCAAGGGGAGCCATTGTGGGCATCACCCGCGGTTTTTCTCGTGCTCACCTGGTCCGCGCGACGCTGGAGTCCTTAGCCTACCAGACCTACGATATTATGCGGGCAATGGAGCGGGATTCCGGCATCCGCATATCGGAATTGAAAGTAGACGGCGGGGCCTGCGCTAACAACTTCTTGATGCAGTTCCAGTCCGATATCACTGGTAGTGAGGTCGTCCGGCCCAAGTGCATTGAAACCACGGCCCTTGGCGCGGCCTACCTTGCCGGTCTCGCGGTAGGCTACTGGGCCAATCTTGAAGATATCCGCAACAACTGGGCTGTGGATAAGCGCTTCACGCCCAAAATGGAAGAAGAGCGCCGCATCAAGCTGCTTGATGGCTGGCATAAGGCTGTCAAGTGTGCCCTAACCTGGGCTGAAGATTAAAGACATTCTGGCAGCATTTGTTTTCTTGCGTTTATCAAAATCATGCCCCCAATCCGCAAGGAGCGGGGGTTTTGCTTTGAAATTGGCCCCAAACAAGCGGCAATGCTTGTTCAATTATCAATTTTATGTTAAAATTTTTATGGTGTCTTGCAAGCCTTTTGAAAGGGGGAATTGCCTTGAAAAAATTGGTTGTTACCTTTATGGCGGTCTTGCTGCTTATGAGCTTTGCCGGCCAAGCGGAGGTTCAGTCCTTTCAGTTTGATTCCATTCACGCGTCCATCACGCTTTCTGAAAACTACAATGTAATCGTAACCCAGGATACCCTTGACACTTACGGAGACTTTTTCCTTTCGGTCGCCTCCAGTCTGGAGCAACAAAAGACCGATTTTGCCCAGGATGGTATCCTGCTTCGGGCCTTTGATGTGGAAAGCGACAGGGTGCTAACCCTCTACGCGATTCAGGATGATTCCGCCAAACAGTACTTTAACATCAACGACCATACCAACGATATCAGGGCGGCTTTCCGCCTGCTTCATTCAAAGAGCGACTATTATACGGCCCAGGGCTATACCTATACCAGCGTTCAGTGGAAAAACTATCCGACCAAACGCTGGCTTTCCCTTGCCTATACTTTTAAAGACAATGCCGGCACCAGCTACGGCTACCAGCGCCGCACGGTGTACAACGGCTACACCATTACCTTGGAAATGACCACTTCCACCGGGCGCAAGCTTAAGCAGTCCGACGAAACCGCTTTGCTCAAAGCTTTTAAGGAATTCAGGTTTGATGAAACCTTGCCTTTGCCTCAACTGCCGGTAAAATTTATCGAGGAGAAGAGCGCGCCGGTTGAAACCGACAAGCCTTCCTTTACCATGAAAGGAAAGACGGCGCCAAACGCCAAGATTACCGCCGTCATCGGCTCTTTTGCCACTGCCCAAACCCAAGTGGTCGAAACGGTTGCCAAAGCCAATGGCGATTATGAACTTGAAATTACCCTCCCGCAGGAAGACAGGTACTTTATGACCTTAACCGTACAGGCGGAAGGCGCTATTACGTTGGAAAAACAGTATGCCATTACTTACATCAAAGATATTTTGAGCGTGCAGATTACTTCCTCCCCGGCTGCCGCCTTACAGGACACCACCGTGGTCTCCGGTATCACACAAAGGGGAGCCACTGTCATTTTGTCGGTGAACGGCCGCATACAAAACGGCAAAGTGAATACCAAGGGCGAGTTTTCTTTTTCCATCGACACCTCTCAAAACGGCGATTATGCTTTTGAACTGTCCATCACCAAGGCGGGCTATGAAACCCGAATCTTTTCATATAGAGGAACCCGCACCGTAACCCAGCAGGAAAAGGTCGAGCGCGCCCGCGCCAATGCCAAAACCGTCGCATATCAGGAGCTTGTCAAAAGCATTGATTTGCATGACGGAAAAACGCTGATGTACGACGGAATCCTTCTATCCAAAGAAGAGCTGGCAGGTGAATGGCTCATGCGCTTTGATGTAAGCGCTGAGGGTGATAGCGGACAGCTTGTTATCCTGTCCAGCGATAAAGAACCGGATTTTGGCCAAGGGGCAAAGGTTCGGGCCTATGGGGTGCTGGTTGGTTCGACCGGCTCCTACAACAAAGACGGGGTAGTACTCGAATACCCCAAGTTGCAGCTGATTATCTTAGAAGAAGTAGACTAAACATCAAAAGGGGGATGTATGGAAATTCAATCAGACGGTTTGATCAAGGATCTTGTCAATTCGCCAATTGGGCCTTTGGGCGTGATTGCTATGCCGGGTATGGAAGCAATCGGCAAAGCGGTAAACGATTGGCTGATGACGTGGCGTGACTCCCAACACATTGATTTTTTTGACGAAGAGTATTATACCGTTCCCGGAAGGAACCGTGATACTTTCCTTATAAACGCGGCTTGCCCCCGTTTTGGCACAGGTGAATCCAAGGGAATGATTAAGGAGAGCATACGTGGGCTGGATTTGTATATTCTTATTGACGTGACAGCCTACAATGTACGCTACAAGATGTATGATCTTGAAGTTCCAATGTCTCCGGATGACCATTTTTCCGACTTGAAGCGCATTATCGCCGCGGCAGGCGACAAGGCCAAGCGTATTAACGTCATCATGCCTTTCCTGTATGAATCAAGGCAGCACCGCCGCGCCAGCCGCGAGAGTTTGGACTGTGCCCTGGCTTTGCAGGAATTGCAAAGGATGGGCATCACCAACATCATTACCTTTGACGCGCATGACCCCAGGGTGCAAAACGCCATTCCAATCAGCGGCTTTGAAAGCGTCATGCCTACCTATCAGATGATTAAGGCGCTGCTGCGTGAAGTGCCCGACCTGCATATTAGCCGTGACAGCATGGTGGTTGTCGCCCCCGATGAAGGCGCGGTTGAGCGCAACATTTTCTACTCCAGCGTTCTGTCGCTTGACATGGGCATGTTCTATAAACGCCGCGACTATACCCGGGTGGTGAACGGGCGCAATCCCATTATTGCCCATGAATACCTTGGCCCCGATGTGTCGGGTAAGGATGTTATCGTTGCCGACGATATCCTGTCCAGCGGCGAAAGCATTCTGGATTTGGCAAGGGAACTGAAGAAAAGGGGAGCCAGGCGTATTTTCCCCATCGTGTCCTTTGCGTTTTTTACCAACGGTTTGGATTCTTTCCAGGAAGCCTATGAGCAGGGCCTGATTGCCAAGGTGTTTTCATCCGATATGAACTACCTAAACCCCAAGCTCAAAGAAATGCCGTGGTTTGCAGTGGCCAATATGGCTAAGTACATCGCCTACTTTATTGCCACCCTGAACCACGACCGCAGCTTGGAAAAACTGCTCAACCCCCATGACCGCATCAAGATGCGTCTGGCGGAGTACGATAAACTACAAAAGGAAATGGGTATCAGGTTCGCATGACGGAAAGAGACGATACCGAAAAAAAGCCGGGCCTTGTTCAAAAGTCGCTGGGACTTTTAGATTCGGCGGTATCATCCATCAAGGGCCAGGATATAAACAATTTGGTCGAACGGTATACCGAGGAAGTCACCTTGGTGCTGGAGGGTTTGAGCGAAGATTTTCATCACCTGAACGAGCGCCAGACATCGGTAGATGCCCGCATGACCATTTTGGAGGAGGCCGTACGCAGCCAGCTTAGTGATTTGGCAGAGGAAAACCTGCGCCTTCAAAAGCGGGTGGAAACTTTGCAAACCAAAGCCAAAAAGGATTCCGCATTAAATAAGCTGGTCTGGATCGTTGGTGTTTTTTGCAGCGCTTGGGTGATAACGGCTCTACTTAAATTTTTTGGAGGATAAATGAACTTTCAGAAGCTGGTTGAACGCTATCAAAAACGTAACAAGTCTGCCTTGGTGGATTCAATCACGGCAGGGCTTAGTGTGGCTGACGAAATTTCTGTGGATTTAGGATTGCTTGAAGCTGGAGGGGTGGTGGAAGATTTGCTGGATAAGATGTCGGCAGCTTTACCTTTTGCCTTGGTTGCCATAACCGAAGGGGGAAAGGTTATATTCAAAAAGAAAACCCCGCATGCCGCGATGCAGGACGCGAAGTATCGCGCGATAAAAACGGGCGCTGCCATGGGCGCGGGCGCTGCTGTGGTAGCGGCGGGCGCTTCGGTTGTGGCTTTGCCAGTTACAATCGGTGTGCGCTATACGCTGGACAAGTACCGCTCCAACGCTTTGCTCAGCCGCCGGGTACAAGATCGCATCAAGCGCGTTCGGGCACTGAAAGATGCCAGGAACCAGCAAAACGGTCTCGAAAATTTGCCTGTTTTACTTAGCGAATAATTGACTTTATTTCTGCGCTCCTGTATGATTCAGGGGCGCAGTTTTGCTTATAAGGAGGAAAACAGATGGCCAAGCAGAAGGCACAAGAATTTGTAAAGCATATTACCCCAAGAGAGGAAGATTTTTCCCAGTGGTATACCGATGTGGTGACCCAAACAGAATTGATGGACTATACGCCCGTTCGCGGCTGCATGGCCCTGCGCCCTTACGGCAACCGCATTTGGGAACTGATTCAGGAAAGTCTGGATAAACGCTTTAAAGAAACGGGGCATGAAAACGTGTCCATGCCCATGCTGATTCCTGAAAGTCTTTTATTAAAGGAAGCCGAGCACGTCGAAGGCTTTGCGCCCGAGGTGGCATGGGTGACCCATGGCGGCAATGAAAAGCTGCAAGAGCGTTTGGCGGTGCGTCCCACTTCCGAAACCATTTTCTGCACCATGTTTGCAAAGTGGGTACAGTCATGGCGCGATTTGCCCATGAAATATAACCAGTGGTGCTCTGTGATGCGCTGGGAAAAAAGCACCCGCCCCTTCCTTCGCACGTCAGAGTTTTGGTGGCAGGAAGGCCATACCGTTCACGCGACGGAAGAAGAGGCCCATGAAGAAGCCTTGCTGATGCTGGATGTCTACCGCGAATTTTGTGAAAATGTGCTTGCCATACCCGTCTTTTCCGGACAAAAGAGCGAAAAGGAAAAGTTTGCCGGCGCCCGCACCACTTACTCGGTGGAAGCGATGATGCAGGATGGCAAGGCCCTGCAGGCAGGAACCACTCACGACTTTGGCACCAATTTTTCAGAGCCTTTTGAAATACAGTTTTTGGATAAAGACGGCCAGTTGAAGTATTGCTACGAAACTTCCTGGGGTGTATCCACCAGGCTTATTGGCGCCGTGATCATGACCCATGGCGATGAGAGGGGCCTGCGCTTGCCGCCGGCCATCGCCCCCTATCAGGCGGTTGTTATCCCGGTTGCGGCGCACAGGCCAGGTGTGAACGAAAAGGCCCAGGAAATTGCCAATACCCTCAAAGCTGCCGGTATCCGGGTAAGGCTTGATAACCGAGACAACGTATCGCCCGGCTGGAAGTTTAACGAATGGGAGCTGAAGGGTGTGCCGCTGCGTGTAGAAATCGGCCCCAGGGATATCGAAAAGGGCGTTGCCATGTGCTGCCGCCGCGATACCAATGATAAATTCACTTTGGAGCTGGAAAAGTTAGCTGAAGGTGTCAAGGAAACGCTGGACAGCATCCAGCAAGGCTTATTTGACCAAGCCAATGCTTTTAAAATCGAACGTACCAAGAATGTATTTAATATGGAAGAACTGAGTGAACAGGTGCAAACAGGCTATGCCTGCGCGATGTGGTGTGGGGACAGGGCCTGTGAAGACCATATCAAGGACGAAACATCTGCCACCAGCCGCAACATGCCCTTTGATGAAAAGCCCTTCCACGACCGCTGTGTCTGCTGCGGGAAAGAAGCCGACAAGGTCATGTATTTTGCTAAGGCCTATTAATTTTAAAGTCTAACTTCATCACAAAAGCCGCGAGGAAACTTGCGGCTTTTGGAATTTTTATACTCATCTCAAATTAAGAAAAGCTTTTCCTGCGCAGATCTTACTCGTTTTGGCTTTGGGAAGCTCAGTCGGCGTAGGCTCCACTACGCCTCCTTCGCCGCCCTTTGCCAAAACAAAAAATCCTTTGCGCATCAAAAGCCAGTCTTACCTGAGATGAGTATTAACCATGGGAAGAGCTAAAATTTCACAAAAAGAAAAATAAACATAGAATTGGACGAAAGGATACACACGAGATAGGGTACATAGAGAGATGCCGGCAAGCGCCTTGAAACGGTTGATAAACAAGGAAAAGAAAAAATAAATATCAAAAAAAGGCGGTAAAAAAGGCAAAAAAAGCTTGCAAAACAAAAAGGAATCATATATACTATTCAAGCTGTCTGTTTAATGGGGTGAAACGATAGGTTGCCGTCTTGGCCAAAGGCGGGTAAATTATCGCGGACTTAAGCCCATTTTTTTGGGCGACAGATGCACGCCAAGCGTATGACCAAACCTTGCGCGTGTCGCCAAACGGGGGGAGAGGCCGTCTGCGTCGGCTGAACGCCCTCAACAAGCGACAGGAGAACAAAATTGTAGGAGGAAATCCAAGTGGCCAGTCAAAAAATTCGTATCAAGTTAAAGGCGTATGAGCATGAGCTCATCGATCGGTCTGCAGAGTCCATCGTAGCCGCCGCCAAGCGTAACGGCGCCAGAGTGTCCGGCCCCATTCCGCTTCCCACCGAGAAAGAAATTATCACCATTCTGCGCTCGCCCCATAAGCACAAGGATAGCAGAGAGCAGTTTGAACGCAAGACGCACAAGCGGCTCATCGACATTCATAACGCCAACCCCAAGACGGTTGACGCCATGACCAAGCTCGATCTTCCCGCCGGCGTTGAAATCGAAATTAAGCTGTAAGGCAGGAGAGATATCATGAATAAAGCAATCTTAGGTAAGAAACTGGGCATGACCCAGAAATTCCTTGCTGACGGTCGCCTCGTGCCCGTGACAGTCATCCAAGCCGGTCCCTGCACGGTTGTGCAAAAGAAGACCAAGGAAACCGATGGCTACGAGTCTATCCAAGTCAGCTTCGAGGAGCTCCCGGAGGCTCGTGCCAAGAAACTTGTCAACAAGCCCCTGACGGGCCATTACAAAAAGGCGGGCGTCGCCCCTGCGCGTTTCCTGCGTGAATTCCGCATGGATTCCATCGACCAGTATGAAGTAGGCCAGGTGCTGACGGTTGAACAGTTCCAAACTGGCGATAAGTTAGACGTAACCGGCACCACCCGAGGCCGCGGTTTTACTGGCGTTATCTACCGCTGGAACCAGTCAAAAGGCCCCATGACCCACGGCTCCAAGTACCACCGCGGTGTAGGCGCCTTAAGTGCCAACTCCAGCCCGTCCAAAGTATTTAAGGGCAGACACATGTCCGGCCAGTACGGCGACGAACGTGTCACCATCCAGAACCTTGAAGTGATTGAAGTGGATGTGGAGCGCAACCTTTTGCTTGTCAAAGGCGCGGTGCCCGGTCCCAACAAGGGCCTTCTGATTGTCCGTGACTCGGTGAAGGCCTGAACCAAGGAGGAAAGCAAACAATGCCAACAATTGATGTAGTCAATATGCACGGCAAGGCTGCCGGCACCATGGAGCTTGAAGATAGCGTATTTGCTATCGAGCCCAACGTAGCCGCGATGCACCTGGTCGTTCGTTCATATCTGGCAGCCCAGCGCCAAGGCACCCAAAGCGCCTTAACCCGCAGCATGGTGCGTGGCGGCGGCCGCAAGATTTATCGCCAAAAAGGAACGGGTAGGGCCCGCCACCATGGCAACCGTGCCCCGCAGTTCCGCCACGGCGGCGTAGCCTTTGCGCCCCAGCCCCGTGATTATGTGGTTAAGGTGCCCCGCAAGGTTCGCCGCTTGGCCATGAAGAGCGCCCTTTCCGCAAAGTATGCCGCTGGCGCCATGGTCGTGGTGGATGAAATCAAGCTCAAGGAAGCCAAGACCAAAGAAATGGTGCAGGTCCTTAAAGACCTTGGTTGCGAAAACAGAACCCTGCTTGTCACCCAGGCGCCCGATGAAAGCATCCGCCGCGCTTCCGGCAACCTGCAGAAGTTCAAGAACAGCTACACCAACACCATCAACGTTTACGACATTCTCAACGCCGACAAGCTGGTTTTCACCAAGGAAGCCCTCGGTAGCATTCAGGAGGTATACGCACAATGAAAAACCCGCATGACATCATTTTGCGCCCGGTGCTGACCGAAAAAGGTTACGAAGGCATCGGCGACAAGCAGTATGTGTTTGAAGTGGCCATCGACGCCAACAAGATCGAAATCAAGCGTGCCCTTGAAGAAGTGTTCAAGGACATCAAGGTACAAAAGGTTAACACCGTGCGCACCATTGGCAAGATGAAGCGCCAGGGCCGCACCCAGGGCCGCAGGCCTGAAGTAAAAAAGGCCTATGTCAAATTAACCGCTGACTCTAAGCCGATCGAGTTCTTCGAAGGCATGGTCTAAGGAGGAAGTTTAGATGGGAATTCGTGTTTATAAACCTACTTCGCCGGCCCGCCGTCATATGTCGGTGCTGACCTACGAAGAGATTACAACCAACAAGCCGGAAAAGTCTTTGCTGGCCCCCCTTAAGAAAAATGCCGGCCGCAACGTACACGGCAAGATCACCGTTCGCCATCGCGGCGGCGGTCACAAGCGCAAGTATCGTATCATCGACTTTAAGCGCAACAAGTTCGATGTTCCCGCCAAGGTGGCAACCATCGAATATGACCCCAACCGTTCTGCGTTCATCGCGTTGCTGCACTACTTGGATGGCGAGAAGCGCTACATTCTAGCTCCCGTGGGCCTGAAAGTGGGCGACACCGTCGTTTCCAGTGACACCGCCGACATCGTGACCGGCAACAGCTTGCCCCTTTCATCCATTCCGGTGGGTACGCTGGTTCACAACATTGAGCTCCATGCCGGCCGTGGTGGACAACTTTGCCGTTCAGCCGGCACCTATGCCCAGCTGATGGCCAAAGAAAACAAGTACGCCACCCTGCGCCTGCCTTCGGGTGAAATGCGTATGGTGCCCGTCAATGCCCGCGCCACCGTCGGAACTGTCGGCAATGTGGACCATGGCAATGTTCGTGTAGGCAAGGCCGGCCGTAAGCGTCACATGGGTTTCCGCCCCTCCGTTCGCGGTGTGGTTATGAACCCGGTCGATCACCCGCATGGCGGCGGCGAAGGCAAATCGCCTATCGGTATGCCTTCACCCGTAACTCCCTGGGGCAAGCCGGCACTCGGTTACAAGACCCGCAAAAAGAAGAAGTATTCCAACAAGTTTATCATCAAGAGGCGGAAGTAACCGCAGCTGCGTGAAAGGAGGCAATGAATTAAATGAGTCGTTCCGTTAAAAAGGGACCTTATGTACAAGAAGCGCTGTTTAAGCGCGTTGAAGAAATGAACAAAACGGGCAAAAAGTCCGTTCTGAAAACTTGGTCACGTGCATCCACTATTTTCCCGCAGTTTGTGGGTCACACCATCGCCGTTCATGACGGCCGCAAGCATGTGCCGGTATACATTACCGAAGACATGGTGGGACATAAACTAGGCGAATTTGTACCGACCAGGACATTCCGCGGCCACGCAGGTTCCAAAACCACCAAGGGTCGCTAAGCGAAAGGAGTAAAAGCAAATGGCTACAAATACCCGTGAAAAGGGTGCCGCTCGCAAGGAAAACCGCGACAGACGTCCGCAGGCCCATGTGAAGCACGTGCGCATCTCCTCTCGTAAAGTGATTCAGGTGATCAACCTGATTCGCGGCAAGCATGTGGAAGAAGCGCAAGCAATTCTGAAATTTACCCCCAAGGCCGCATCGCCTGTTGTGCTTAAACTGCTCAACTCCGCGATTGCAAACGCCGAAAACAACCTGAACCTCAACCGTGCGGACCTGTACATTGCAGAAGTGTATGCCAATCCCGGCCCCACCCTCAAGCGCTACATTCCCCGCTCCCGCGGTTCAGCATCACCCATTCTTCGCAGAACCAGCCATATCAGCATCGTGCTGGACCAACAATAAGGAGGAGGTAATACAATGGGACAAAAAGTTAATCCCCATGGCGCTCGCGTAGGTGTTATCTTCAACTGGAGCACCCGCTGGTATGCCAACAAAAAAGATTTCGCAAACTACCTGATCGAAGACAACAAGATTCGCAAAATGCTCAAAGAAAGGTATTTTGCCACCGGCGTCAGCCGCATTGATATCGAACGCACCCCCTCCCGCATGACCATCGAGATTTTCACCGGCAGGCCCGGCATGATCATCGGTCGCGGCGGCAAGGGCATTGAAGAACTCAAGGCCTTTGTTGAAAAGGAACTGGGACATCCCGTCGTTATCAACGTGACTGAGATCAAAAACCCCGACACTGACGCGCAGTTGGTGGCGGAAAACATCGCCCAGCAGCTGGAAAAGCGTATTTCTTTCCGCCGCGCGATGAAGTCCTCTATCCAGCGCTCCATGCGCGCCGGCGTCAAGGGCATCAAGGCCATGGTTGGCGGCCGTTTGGGCGGCGCGGACATTGCCCGCTCCGAAAGCTACCATGAAGGTTCAATCCCCCTGCAAACCCTGCGTGCCAACATCGATTACGGTTTTGCAGAAGCAAAGACCACTTACGGTCGTCTGGGCGTGAAGGTTTGGATTTATAAAGGTCAGATCCTGCCCAAATCCAAGCGCTCAAACCGTGTGGAAGGAGGCAAGTAATCCATGTTAATGCCTAAACGTGTTAAACGCCGTAAGGTTTTCCGCGGCCGCATGAAGGGCAAGGCCAACCGCGGCAACTACATTGCTTACGGCGAATATGGCCTGGTAGCCCAAGACCCCAGCTGGGTCACCAGTCAACAGATCGAAGCAGCCCGTATCGCCCTGACCCGTTATATCAAGCGTGGCGGTAAGGTATGGATCAAGATCTTCCCCGACAAGCCTGTCACTGCAAAGCCCGCCGAAACCCGCATGGGCTCCGGCAAGGGTTCACCCGAATACTGGGTAGCAGTTGTCAAGCCCGGTCGTGTCCTGTTTGAAGTTTCCGGCGTTGAAGAGTCTATCGCCAAGGAAGCCCTCAGACTGGCAGCATCCAAACTCCCCCTGCGCACCAAGTTTATGACTAAGGCGCAGAATCCTCAAGAAAACGGCGGTGAGAATTAATGAAGGCTAGTGAATTTGCAGCAATGAGTCCTGAAGAATTAAACAAGAAGATTGCTGATTTGAAAGCAGAGCTCTTTAACCTTCGTTTCAAGCTCGCGACCGGTCAGCTGGAAAACACCATGCAGATTAAAGACGTCAAAAAAGACATTGCACGCGCTTTAACTGTTAAGACCCAGGCCCGCAAGGTCGCCCGATAAGCTGGAAAGGAGGCAAACAAGATGTCTGAAGTAAGAGGCCTGCGCAAAACCCGAGTTGGCGTTGTCCTGAGCGACAAGATGGAAAAGACCATTGTTGTTGCGGTCAACCGCCGCGTGCGCCATCCCAAGTATGGAAAGATTATGAAGCGCACATCCACTGTCAAGGCCCATGACGAACAAAATGCCTGCGGCATCGGAGATACCGTGCGCGTGATGGAATGCCGTCCGCTCAGCAAAGACAAGTGCTGGCGTGTGGTTGAAATCATCGAAAAGGCGAAGTAACAGCGAACGACCTCTCATGCAAGTACAGTCATGAAGAGGATACAATAAAGGAGGAACACAATGATTCAGCCACAAACCCGGCTTAAAGTTGCCGATAATTCCGGCGCAAAAGAAATCATGTGCATCCGCGTGATGGGCGGCTCGTTTCGCCGTTCCGGCTCCATCGGCGACATCATCGTTGCCAGTGTGAAGGCAGCAGCGCCGGGTGGACAGGTTAAAAAAGGCGACATCGTCAAAGCAGTAATTGTGCGCATGCGCAAGGAAAAACGGCGTCCCGATGGCAGCTACATCGTTTTTGACGACAACGCCGCCGTCATCATCAACGATGCCAAACAACCCAAAGGCACCCGCATCTTTGGACCGGTTGCCAGAGAGCTGCGTGAGAAAGACTTCATGAAGATCGTCTCCCTCGCGCCGGAAGTTCTGTAAGGAGAGGCAACGAACATGCATGTAAAAACAAACGACAAGGTCATTGTCATCACCGGCAAGGACAAGGGCAAAGAGGGCAAAGTCATCCAGACCATTCCCAAAGCGGGGAAGGTTATCGTTGAAAACGTAGCCATGGTCACCAAGCACCAGAAGTCCCGCGCCCAAGGCCAGCCCGGCGGTATCATCCAGAAGGAAGCCGCCATTGATGCCAGCAATGTCATGCTGGTATGTCAGAAGTGCGGCAAACCGTCCCGCTATTCTATCAAGACACTCAAAGACGGCAAAAAGATTCGCGTCTGCAAAAAATGCGGCGAACAGATTGATTAACAAGGAGGATACAGCAAGTGCCAACCCGTATTAAAGAAAAATACAAATCCGAAGCTGTACCCGCCTTACAGCAAAAATTCGGTTACAAGAACATCATGGAAGTTCCCAAGCTTTCCAAGATTGTCATCAACATGGGTCTTGGCGATTGCAAAGACAACGCCAAGCTTTTGGAAACGGCAGTCGCCGAACTGAGCGCTATTTCCGGGCAGAAGGCCCAAGTTATTCCCGCCAAAAAGTCGGTGGCGAACTTTAAGCTTCGTGAAGGCCAGAATATCGGCGCCAAGGTCACCCTGCGCGGCGAACGGATGGAAGAATTTTTTGACCGCCTGGTCAACATCGCCCTTCCCCGCGTGCGCGACTTCCGCGGCGTATCCAACAAAGCCTTTGATGGCCGCGGCAACTATGCGCTGGGCATCAGGGAGCAGCTGATTTTCCCCGAAGTCGACTACGATAAAGTGGAAAAGATCCGCGGCATGGAGATGATTTTTGTCACCACTGCCAACACCGATGAAGAAGCCAAAGAGCTACTCAGTCTCATTGGCATGCCTTTCGCACAATAAGGAGGAGAGAGCAATGGCAAAAACAAGTCAAAGAGTCCGTCAGGCTCGCGCACCCAAGTTCTCCAGCCGTGCCTATACACGCTGCCGCATCTGCGGACGTCCGCGTGCTGTGCTTCGCAAATATGGCGTATGCCGTGTGTGCTTCAGGGAGCTGGCTTACAAGGGTGAAATCCCCGGCGTGCGCAAAGCAAGCTGGTAACAGTTAACGGAAAAGGAGGCTATAATATGGTAATTAATGATCCTATCGCCGATATGCTGACCAGGATTCGCAACGCGCAGATTGCAAAGCACGACACGGTCGTGATCCCTGCCAGCAAGACCAAGAAGGCTATTGCCAAAATCTTGCTTGAAGAAGGCTATATCAAGGCGTATGAAAACATCGACGATGGCGTACAGGGACAGATAAAACTGTCTATTAAATATTTGAATGACAGGCAGCCCGTTATCCAGGGGCTCAAGCGCATTTCCAAGCCCGGTCTTCGCGTCTACGCAGGCTGCGAAGATTTGCCCAAGGTTTTGGGTGGCTTAGGCATCGCTATCATCTCTACTTCAAGAGGTCTCATGACCGACCGCCAGGCTCGCCAGAGAAAACTGGGCGGCGAAGTCATGGCCTTTGTCTGGTAACCGTAACGCATTGGAGGAATAAGTAATGTCTCGAATCGGAAAACAACCGATCACGGTGCCTGCGGGCGTCACTGTTACCATTGAGGCCGACAACAACGTTGTTGTTAAAGGCCCCAAGGGCACGCTGTCTCAGCAGGTGCATCGTGATTTCAAAATCGTTCAGGAAGGCGCCGAACTAACCGTTGAGCGTCCCAGCGATTCCAAACCCCACAAGTCCCTACATGGGCTCTACCGCTCACTGATTCACAACATGGTGGTCGGCGTAACCGAAGGCTATGAAAAGACCTTGGAAATCGTCGGCACCGGTTATCGTGCGTCGGTAGAAGGGAACAAGCTGACCGTCAACGCCGGCTATTCCCACCCCGTTTATTTTGAAGCCCCCGAGGGCATCACCTTTGAAACGCCCAACCAGACGACCGTCGTCGTCAAGGGTGTAGACAAACAGGCTGTAGGCAACCTCGCCGCCGACATTCGCATCGTACGTCCGCCGGAACCCTACCTGGGCAAGGGCATTAAGTACAAGGGCGAAAAGATTCGTCGCAAGGTTGGCAAGGCCGGCAAGTAACAGGAAGGGAGTGAACGCAAATGTTTAAAAAACGCGACCGCAACAAGATGCGTGTCATCCGCCACGCTCGTGTTCGCAAAAAGATTAGCGGCACACCCGAAGTGCCGCGCCTGTGCGTGTTCCGCAGCAACAAGTTCATTTATGCACAGATTATTGACGATTCTGTCGGCAAAACCCTCTGCCAGGCCTCCAGCTTTGAAGAGAGCTTAAAGAGCGCCGAAGGCACCAAGACCGAGGTTGCCAAGCTCGTCGGTAAGACCCTGGCGGAGCGTGCGCTCCAAGCCGGCATCAACAATGTTGTCTTTGACCGTGCAGGATACGTGTATACCGGCCGTGTCTCCGCACTTGCAGACGGCGCTCGTGAAGCCGGGCTGAAATTCTGATAGGAGGATATACGCATGGCTCGCAGAGAAGAAGTCGAAAAAGAATTTAAAGAGAGATTGGTCTCCATCAACCGTGTTGCCAAAACCGTTAAGGGTGGCCGCAATATGCGCTTTTCAGCGCTGGTGGTCGTAGGCGACGGCAAGGGCCGCGTTGGCGCCGGCATGGGCAAGGCAGTGGAAATTCCCGAAGCCATCCGCAAGGCCGTGGAAACTGCCAAAAAGCAGCTGATCAACGTACCCATTGTGGATACCACCATCCCTCACCAGGCAACTGGATATTTTGGCACCAGCAAGGTTGTCTTGCTTCCCGCCGAAGAAGGCTCGGGCGTTATCGCCGGCGGCGCTGCCCGCGCGGTGCTTGAAATGGCCGGTGTACGCGATGTGCGCACCAAGTCTTTCGGTTCGCCCAACCCCATCAACACCGTTAAGGCGACGATTGAAGGCTTAAAGCAGCTGCGTACCGCAGAGCAGGTAGCGGCGATGCGCGGCAAGACCGTCGAAGAGATTTTGGGTTAAGGAGGGGACAAGATGAAACTGAAAATTACCCTAACCAAATCCACTGCCGGAAGAAACAAGAACCAAATCCGCAACGTTGAAGCCCTGGGCCTCAAAAAGGTTGGTTCTACCGTTATCCACAACGACATTCCCAGCGTGCGCGGCATGATTTTCAAGGTCAAGCACATGGTGACTGTCGAAGAAATCAACGAATAATGAATTAGGAGGACGTCCTCATGAAATTGCACGAGTTGCAGCCCGCTAAGGGCTCCACGACTGCTCCGAAGCGCCTTGGCCGAGGCGTAGGTTCGGGACTTGGCAAGACCTCAGGCAAGGGTCATAAAGGCGCCAAGGCGCGTTCGGGTGGCGGCAAGGCCCCCGGTTTTGAAGGCGGTCAGATGCCTTTGATGCGCCGTCTGCCCAAGATGGGTTTCACCAACATCTTTAAAAAAGAGTATGCTACCGTTAACGTCGAAACGTTGGAGTGCTTTGATAGCGGCAGCGTCATCAATGCGCAGGTATTAAAAGAAGCCGGTCTGATCAAGAAAGTTGGCGACGGGCTCAAAATCCTTGGTGGTGGCGAAATTACCAAGAAACTCACCGTGCAGGCAGTGAAGTTCACCGCCTCTGCAAAGGAAAAGATCGAGGCTGCTGGCGGCAAAGCAGAGGAGGTATAACATGTTTGATACGCTCCGCAATGCCTGGAAGGTGCAGGATATTCGCAAGAAATTAATCTATACCTTCTTTATGCTCATGGTTTACCGTTTTATCAGCGTCATTCCCGCCCCCGGCATCAATGCCGCTGCGGTGCAGGAAGTGGCCAAGAACTATGATGCCCTCAACCTCGTTAACATGATGACCGGTAACGCTTTCCAGCAGATGACCATCATGGCCATGGGTATTACGCCCTACATCAACGCCAGCATTATCATCCAGCTGCTGACCATTGCCATTCCGGCGCTTGAGCGCATGGCCAAGGAAGGCGGCGAAGAAGGCAAAGAGAAGATCAACAAGATCACCCGTTATTCAACGGTCGTCTTGGCGGCTCTGCAAGCCATCGGTATCATTTCCGGTTTGAACGCTGCTTCCTTTGGTACTTCCAGGGTACTGCTTGAAGGCTACAACAACTTCATCGGCAAGCTGTCCATTGGCTTTGTCATGGCCGGCGGTACCGCGCTTGCCATGTGGATTGGTGAAAGGATTACCGCCAAGGGCATTGGTAACGGCATCAGCCTTATCATTTTTGCCGGTATCATCTCCAACCTTTTCAACGGAATCCTAACAGCTTTCCTGGATGTTATCGGCGTTGCACCCGGCAACACCACTGTTGTACAGTTCCTGATCCTCATCCTGTTCACCTTGGGTATCGTTGTTGCTGTTACCTTTGTGGATATGGGTGAGCGCAGGATTCCCATTCAGTATGCCAAGCGCGTTGTTGGGCGCAAAATGTACGGCGGTCAGTCCACGCACATCCCGATTAAGGTGATGAACGTCGGCGTTCTGCCCCTGATTTTTGCCTATTCCTTTACGGCTTTTATCGGCACGATGATCACCATCATTGGCCCCAAGTCCGGGTTGAATGCCTGGTGGCAGGCGAACATGAGCCAGACTTCTGGTTTGAACCTGTTTATCACTGGCTTGCTCATTGTGGCTTTTACCTATTTCTATTCTTCCATCAGCTTCAATCCCGCTGATATTGCCAAGAACATCAACCAGCAGGGCGGCACCATTCCCGGCGTCCGTCCCGGCCGTAACACGGTTGATTTCCTGGCCCGTACGACCAACCGCCTGGTACTGTTTGCGGCGATTTTCCTGGCAATCCTTGCCACCGTTCCGTCGCTTTTGTACGTCTGGCAGAGCGTACAGGTTCCTTTTGCCGCTTCTTCAATCCTGATTGCTGTAAGCGTCGCAATCGAAAGTGTCCGTCAGCTCGAAGCGCAGATGGTGATGCGCAACTACAAGGGCTTCCTGTAAGGCAGCCATTGACCGATCCCATCTTCGTCCTTCGGGGCAAGATGGGATTTTGAGGTGTTGTATGAACTTGATTTTCTTAGGCCCACCCGGGGTGGGCAAGGGTACCCTGTCCGGCATGGCCCAGGAACGCTTGGGGCTTGTGAAGATATCCACCGGCGACATACTTCGCAGCCACATACGCAAGGGGGATGCACTTGGAAAACTGGCCCAGCGTTACATCGAAGATGGCGAATTTGTACCCGACAGCGTGATTATCGATATGGTTAAGGATCGCTTGCAGGAAGACGATGTAAAGAACGGCTTTATTTTAGATGGTTTTCCTCGTACCCTGGTCCAGGCAAACGCGCTCTCCCAGGCTGTCAACATTGATATGGTGATCGACCTGGAGCTTGAAAGTGAGCTTATTATCAAGCGACTGAGCGGCAGGCGCGTGTGCGTTTCCTGCGGCGGGACCTTCCACCTGTCTCTTTTGGCTGACGAAAAGGTCTGTCCTACCTGTTGGAATGCTTTGGAGCAGCGCAAGGACGATATGCCCGAAACCATCGCCCATCGGCTGGAAGTCTATGAAGAGCAGACCGCTCCTTTGATTGAATACTACCGGGAGAAAGGCAACTTGGTGGAAGTGAAAGTGGATGGTTCCGTTGAAGAAAACTTCAGTAAGCTGCTGGGAGTTCTTGGAATAAACGAATGATTAACATCAAAAATCCCAAACAGGTAGAAAAAATGCGCAAAGCGGGCGCGCTGCTCTATGAGATACTGGAAAAGCTGAAAGCAGCCATCAAACCAGGCATTTCTACGGCAGCCCTTGACTCTTATGCCGAGGAACTCATTCGGCGCAATCATGCTATTCCCAGCTTCCTTGGTTACCAGGGCTTTCCGGCTTCCATCTGCGCTTCTGTCGATCACATGGTGGTGCACGGTATTCCTTCGGATAAAGAGGTGCTCAAAGAAGGGCAGATTCTGTCTATCGACTGTGGGCTTATCCTGGATGGCTGGCATTCTGACAGCGCCTTTACCGCTGCTGTTGGTGAAATCAGCCAGGAAAAGCAAGAGCTTATTGAAGTAACTGAGCGCTGCTTTTTTGAAGGCGTTCGCAAGGCCACAAAAGGCAACCGCATCGGAGATATCGGGCACGCTATTCAGTCTTTGGCTGAGTCCCACGGTTATGGTGTTATCAGGGACATGACCGGCCACGGCATCGGCCGGAACATGCACGAAGACCCCAATGTTCCCAACTTTGGCGAAAAGGGCAGGGGCGTGCGGCTCAGATCCGGCATGACCATTGCTGTTGAACCTATGATTTGTCTGGGCGATTGGCCCGTGCAGATTTTGGATGATGGCTGGAGCTGCATTACCCGTGACCACAGCGCCTGCAGCCACTATGAGCACACCATCCTGATAGGGGACGGTTTGCCCGAACTGCTCTCTTTTCCCGGCTTTTCCTGGGAGGAGTATGACAAAAAACAGGAGAAAACCCATGAAGCCGGAAATTAAGCCTGGAATTGTGGTTTTTTCTCAAAAAGGGCGTGACAAAGGGCGGTTGTTTGTGGTATTATATCAAATGGACGCTGATTTCGTGTCTATTTGTGACGGCTTAACCCACCCGATCGAAAAGCCCAAGAAAAAGCGCCGAAAGCATGTGAAACCTATCGGTTTTGAGTTTCCTGAGCTGATTAAACTGTATGAGCAAAACCGGCTCCAAAACAGCGATGTCAAAAAGGCGCTCAAACCGCTCATCGATTCACAGCCCTGATAATAACCAAAGGAGGCCCGATTTTGCCCAAAGAGGATGTCATTGAAATGGAAGGCACGGTAGTGGAAGCACTGCCCAATGCTGTGTTTAGCGTCGAGCTGCCTAATGGTTATCGCATCATGGCACACATTTCCGGCAAGATGCGCATGCATTTTATCCGCATCTATCCCGGCGATAAGGTAACCGTTGAAATGTCGCCCTATGATTTGACCCGCGGTCGAATCACCTGGCGCAGCAAAAACTGATTTGTTAAGATAAGTACTTTAGGAGGAAACAACAATGAAAGTTCGTCCGTCCGTCAAACCCATCTGCGAAAAGTGTCAGATTATCAAGCGCAAAGGCCGTGTTATGGTCATTTGTGAAAATCCCAAGCACAAGCAGAAGCAGGGCTAATTAACGAAGGTAGATCGCTTGGGCGGCTGCCCTTTATAAGGGTTCCTTGCGATTTTATCATAAAACCGTTTGGGGCTTTCCCACCCAGACACCCAAGGTCTTAAGACCAAATATTTTGGAGGTGTACCTAAACAATGGCACGTATTGCAGGCATTGACCTGCCCAATGAAAAGCGCGTAGAATACGGCTTAACCTACATTTTCGGTATCGGCCCCGCCATGTCCCGCAGGATTTTGGATGCCACCGAAATCAATCCTGATACCAGGGTTAAGGACCTCTCCGAAAACGATATCAGCAAGCTGCGTGATTACATCGAGCATCACGTCAAGGTCGAAGGTGACCTGAGGCGTGAAGTCTCCTTGAACATTAAGCGCTTGGTTGAAATCGGCTGCTATCGTGGCGTTCGCCATCGCCGCAGCCTGCCTGTCCGTGGACAGAACACCAAGCAGAATGCACGCACCCGCAAGGGACCGAAGAGACAACAGGTTGCAGGCAAGAAGAAGGCAACCAAGTAAGCTTGTGAATACGACGCCTTAAAGGCAACGGAGGGAAATGATTATGGCAAAAGCCAGAGTAAAGAGAGCCAGCCGCAAGCGCCGTGAGCGCAAGGTGGTGGAACGCGGTGTCGTTCATATCCGCTCTTCTTTCAATAACACAATTGTAACTATTACCGACACTGTCGGTAACACCCTGTCATGGGCTTCTGCCGGTGGCATGGGTTTCCGCGGCAACAAAAAGTCTACGCCCTTTGCGGCGCAGCAGGCCGCCGAAGCCGCCGCCAAGGCCGCGACCGAATACGGTTTGCGCACGGTGGATGTGATGGTCAAAGGTCCCGGCTCAGGCCGTGAAGCCGCCATCCGTTCATTGGCTACTGTTGGCCTTGAAGTGACCATGATTAAGGACGTGACGCCCATCCCCCATAACGGATGCCGTCCGCCCAAGCGCCGCAGAGTCTAAGAAGGAGGTTTTATCTAGATGGCACGCTATACCGGAGCTTTGCTCAAAAGGTGCCGTGCACTTGGGATTGAACCTCAAGTGATCGGTATCAACAAAAAATCTAACCGTCAAGTGAAAAAAAGCTTCCGTAAGCCCAGCGAGTACGCGCTGCAGCTACGTGAAAAGCAGAAAGTTCGCTTTATCTATGGAGTTCTTGAAAAGCCTTTCCGCAACCTGTACGATCGCGCGGTTACCATGAAGGGCGCCACCGGTGAAAACCTGGTGCAGCTTCTGGAGCGCCGCCTGGACAATGTCGTGTACCGTGCCGGCTTTGCCGCCACCCGCGCGCAGGCCCGCCAGATGGTCAACCACTCTCACTTCCTTGTTAACGGTAAGAAGGTGAACATCCCCAGCTATATCGTCAAGGAAAACGATGAGATCACCGTTCGCGCAAAGAGCAAGAACAACGAATATTTCAAAGGCGTAAAAGAATCCGGCTTCCGCATCGTGCCCAAGTGGCTGCAAGCGGATAAGGAAGAATTGAAGGCGACTGTTGTAGAACTGCCTGCCCGTGAAGACCTTGATTTCCCGCTGCAGGAGAACATGATCGTCGAGTTCTACTCCCGTTAATTGTTGGTTTCATACCACAACCGACCAAATAATGAGGAGGAAAACAGAACGTGATTATCCCGATGGAAAAACCGCACATCGAGCGCGAAGAATACAACGAACAGGAACACTATGCCCGCTTTGTTGTGGAGCCGCTTGAGCGTGGATTTGGACATACCCTTGGCAATGCGCTGCGCCGTGTGCTTCTTAGCTCACTGCCGGGCGCTGCCGTTACCAGCATCAACATCGAGAGCGTACAGCATGAGTTTTCCGTCATCCCCGGCGTAAAGGAAGATGTAACCGAAATCATCCTCAACTTAAAGCGCCTTGTGGTCAAGCTTTACAGCGACCAGCCCAAGATGCTGGAAATCAATGCCGTAGGTCCCGGAAAAATTACCGCCGGCGATATCCGGGTGGACAGTGAAGTGGAGATTATCAACCCCGACCTTCATATCGCTACCCTTTCCAAGGATGCCAAGTTGCACATGTGGCTGACCCTGAGCAAGGGCCGCGGCTATGTGCCCGCCGAGCGCAACAAGATGACTCCCGTGTCCTTAGGCGTCATCCCCATCGACTCCATCTACACCCCCATCAAAAAGGTGAACTACACCGTGGAAGACACCCGTGTAGGCCAACAGACCGACTATGACAAGCTCGTTCTTGAAGTATGGACCGACGGTTCATTGACGCCTGAAGAGGCCATCAGCCAGGGCAGCGAAATCATCGTCGATCAGATGTCCATTTTCCATGGGCTGTCTGAAGCCGTGGAAGCTGTACAGGAGCAGGAGGGTGGCCAGGAGGGCGAAGAAGACACCGAAGAAATGTCCATTGAAGACTTGGACCTGTCGGTGCGGGCCTTTAACTGCCTGAAGCGCGCCAACATCAACACCGTTGGCCAGCTCATTCAGATGACCCCCGAAGATATGATGAAAGCGCGTAACCTTGGCCAGAAGAGCATGGCAGAGATTACATCTAAGCTCGACCAGCTCGGCCTGAGTCTGCGCAAGACCGAACAATAAACTGCCCTCTTGGGCAAAGGAGGAACCCCCTATGGCACAACGTAAACTTGGCCGTGTCGCACAGCAGCGTAAGGCTATGCTGCGCAGCCTGGTTACCAGCCTGATTTGGCATGGGCGTATTGAAACAACGGTTACTCGTGCTAAAGAAGTCCGCTCCCTGGCGGAAAAGCTGGTTACGCTTGCGGTAGATGAATATGATAAAACCGTAACGGCCAATAAAGAATACCATAACGAAAAAGGCCAGATCGTGTCCATTGAAGTGACCAACGACCTGCCCTCCAAGCTCACCGCTCGCCGCCGCATGATGGCCTTCCTGTATGACTACAAGGAAGAAAAGAAAGACGACGAATCCAAGAGCGAATACCGTGAGCGCACCAAAGATGTGAAGCATCCCGTGGTTGAAAAGCTCTTCCGCGAATACGGCCCCAAATACCGTAAGCGCAACGAGGATAAGAGTTCTGTGGGTGGCTACACCCGCATCTATCGCCTTGGACCCCGCCGCGGTGACGGCGCAGAAATGTGCGTCATCGAGATGGTGTAAGCGATAGC